>JBQCJO010000158.1:0-2065 GCA_051952735.1 Rhizomicrobium sp. | reverse complement strand
GGCTGGCCCAGTCCAGAACCGGATCGCCTTCCTCTCTGTCACGGCCAAGCTCTTCCTCTTCGGCCTGCGCATATTCGAGGGCAGCCAGCGCGTTGGCGGCCTGGGCCAGCAACGGCCCGGCGTCCGGTGTCGGGCGCGTCGGCAGGAAACCGGCAAGCACGACACCTGCAAGCGCGCCATGCACACCGGCAGAGTGCAGGAAGAACCACAACGCGGCGCTCACCAGCATGTAAGGCCATATCGCATAGACGTGGCCGCGATTGAGGCCATAGAGAATGAGCATCGACACAGCCGCCGCGAGCAGCCACATCGCTTCGAAATTGTGCGGATAGAAGATCGCCAGCGTCAGCACGGAAATGATGTCGTCCATCACCGCGAAGGCTGCGATGAACACGCGCAACGTGGAGGGCACGCGATCTCCGAGCAGTGCGAGAATGCCGAGCACGAAAGCGATGTCGGTCGCCGTCGGCACCGACCATCCGGGCGCGGTCGGGCCGGGATTGATCGCCAGATAGATCAGCGCCGGCGCGATGCCGCCGCCGACCGCTGCGATCACCGGCAAAAGCGCCGCGCGCGGATCGGACAGCGCGCCTGCCGTCATCTCGCGGCGGATTTCCAGTCCCACCAGCAGGAAGAACACCGCAAGCAGGCCTTCGGAGAACCATTCGCCGATGGTGAGCGACAGCACGCTTCCCGGCGGACCGATGCCGAATGTGGAGCTTATGAAGGTGTGGTAGTAGCCGGCGAGCGGTGAGTTCGCGCAGATGAGTGCGAGCGCGGCGGCTATCAGAAGGACGAGTCCGCCGGAAGCCGGCAGGCTGGCGAAGGAATGCGCGGACCGGCGGATGCGCTCGCCCACCGGCTGCTCGAAGGCGTCGGCAAGCGAAAAGAAATCCCAGGCGCCGTCATAAAGCACGCCGTCCACGAAGATCGTCGGGGTTCCCTTCACGCCGCTGCGGCGCGCTTCGTCTAGGTCGTCTTCGACGCGCGCAGCGGTCTCGGGCGCGGCGAGATCGTGTTCGAACCGGTCCATGTCGAGGCCGATTTCGCGGGCGATCTCGCGCACGCGCGCTTCGCCATAGGGCGGTTCTTCCTCGAAAAGGCGGTCGTGCATCTCCCAGAACTTGCCCTGGTTGGCGGCCGCTTCGGCGGCGCGCGCCGCGAAGGTGGCGCCGGGATGGATGCGCTCGTTGGGGAAATGCCGGAAGACATATTCGATCCGCTCGCCGAACGCCTGACGCAGATTCAGCAGGACATTGCGGAAGCGGCGGCAGAACGGACAGAGGAAATCGCTGTAGGAGACGACGCGGACCACATTGCGCGCATCGCCGCCGCGCACATGATCGCGCGCGGCCTGAACCGGACGTCCCAGATTTGTCTGTCCCGCGCTCACCCGCTCTCCCGCTTTTCGCTCTGGCAACCGTAGTCGGGATCGGTAATGGCGTCGAGTTGGCCGCACTGCCAATGCCGGATGAAAGTTTCACCGTCCTGTCGTGGCTGGCGAGGAGTGATACATGGCGCGCGCAAATGCTGTGATCGAGAAGGCCCATTACGCAACCACCATAGACGCCGGCGGCCACCCGATCGTCGCGGACGAGCCACCGGCCAATGGCGGCGCCGATGCCGGGCCGGCGCCTTACGATCTTCTTCTGGCGGCACTCTGCGCGTGTACGGCGATCACGCTGAAAATGTATGCGGACCGCAAGCAATGGCCGCTGTTGCGCGCCCGAGTCGAGCTTCACTTCACCCGCGATGCGGAAAAGACCGAGCGCATCGACCGCGTGCTGCATCTGGAAGGCGAACTCAGCGAAGAGCAGCGCGCGCGCATGGCCGATATCGCGGAACGCACGCCGGTGACGTTGACGCTCAAACGCGGCTTGCCGATCGTCACCACGCTTGCGCCGGCCGGCGTCTAAGCTGCGGGCTTCGGCTCTTCCGGCTTCTTCTTGCCTTTAAACCGCTCGCGCACGATTTCGTAGAATAGCGGCACGAAGAAGATCGCCAGCGCGGTTGCCGACAGCATGCCGCCGATCACGCCGGTGCCGATGTCGTTCTGGCTGGCCGC
>JBQCJO010000157.1:0-11986 GCA_051952735.1 Rhizomicrobium sp. | reverse complement strand
GAAATTTCTCGGCCTACGGCAATGCGGGGTTGGAACACGCGGAAGGCCAGGACATCACGTCGGCGCAGTTCAGCTTTGATCCGGACGATCTGGCCTACATCCAGGATCACTACATCCATCTGGATCACGAACAGTATCTGACGATGTCCGGCGGCATTTCCTACAAGTGGGATACGACACGGTTCAGCGCGAATCTTCTCTATGGATCGGGTCTCCGCAAGGATGGCGCGGTGCCGAACGGTGACCACGTTCCCGCTTATACAGTGGTCAATTTTGGCGTCAGCCATTCGTTCGATCTGGGCAGCGCTGGGGATCTCACAGCCCGCATGGATCTGATCAACGCGTTTGATGCGAAATACGAGATCCGCGACGGCTCGGGCATCGGCGTCGGCGCACCGCAATGGGGTGCGCGGCGCGGGTTGTTCTTCGGCCTGTCGAAATCGCTCTGAGGCTGTGTGTGGGCGGCGGCGCATCGCTGCCGCCCGCGCTTTTCCACGGAGTGGGAATATGGCGAAAAACAAACATCGTCAGCTTGCCATTGTTCGGCGGTTGCGGGGACCGAGACGAAGCCGGACGCGGATCGGAATGCGGCCTCCGATCCTGTTCGCGGTGATCGTGATCGTTGCGATGGTGCTGGACATGTGTGCATTCCCGCCGTCACGGCGAAATGTCGTGCTGGCCCAGACGTGTGGCGCGACTCAGCCGTATTGGGCGAAGACGGGCGAGCGGTCACAGAAGCGGCCGCCTCCGGTTGAAAAGGAGGGGGCATGCCAATAGGTTCGATCCTCGCAAAGGACGCGGCCTACGATATGAAAATCAAGCTTCACAAGAACGACTTGCCGGACGGCCTCAGTCTGGGCCCGATCGTCGCGATCGACAGCGAGACGCTGGGCCTCAACCCCATGCGCGATCGACTGTGTCTTGTGCAGCTTTCGTCGGGCGACGGCGTGGCGCACATGGTGCAGTTCACGGATCACAAATACGAAGCGCCCAATCTGAAAAAGCTGCTCGCCGACCCCGCAGTGACGAAGCTGTTTCACTACGCGCGTTTCGACGTTGCGATGTTCCGGCGCTACCTCGGCGTCATGACGACGCCGATTTACTGCACCAAGATCGCATCCAAGCTCGTGCGCACCTATACGGACAAGCATGGCCTCAAGGATCTCGTGAAGGAGTTGCTGGGCACCGACCTGTCGAAGGAACAACAGAGTTCTGATTGGGGCGCGCCGGAGCTCTCAGAGAAGCAGTTGGCCTACGCCGCGAACGATGTCGCTTATCTGCATCGTTTGAAGGAGGCGCTCGACGTCATGCTGGCGCGCGAAGGGCGCACCGAACTCGCCAAGGCTTGTTTCGGCTTCTTGCCCACCCGTGCGGAACTGGATCTCGCGGGCTGGCCGGACGTGGATATTTTCGCCCATTAACGCCTTGGTTTCCCTGATTTAATGCTGTTTTCCGGCCCCGCTTGAAGGCCCTTCCGCCAGCCCCCATAATTTGCTCTACGTCTTGGCACGAATTTCGCGTCTTTGCGCCGCTTCGGGCGGGCAAGAGCGCGGAAATTGGCGGTTTCCGGGGGCGCAAACCGTAACCCCGTTCTGATAGGACATCCGATGCGTTCCGCTGCCCGTCTTTCGGCCGTTACCGCTCTTCCGCGCAAGCGGAATGCGGACACGACGGCTGCGAAGCGCGTGTTCGATTATGCCATCGAAGCCATCCGCGACATGGAGCGCTCGCTCAACGGTGATTTCAGCCGCGCGGTGGATGTTCTCTACCGCGTGAAAGGCCGCGTCGTCGTGAGCGGCATGGGCAAGAGCGGCCATATCGGGCGGAAGATCGCAGCCACGCTTTCCTCCACCGGAACGCCAGCGCAATTCATTCATCCGGGGGAAGCCAGCCACGGCGATCTGGGTGCGCTGACGCGCGATGATGCGCTTCTGATGCTTTCCTACCGCGGCGAAACAGCGGAACTGGGCGACATCATCACTTACGCGAAACGCTTCCGCATTCCATTAATCGGCATGGCGGGAAATCCGGACTCGACTCTGCTGCGGGCCGCTGATGTGGCACTCGTGCTGCCCAAGGCGCGTGAAGCTTGCCCGATGGGCATGGCGCCCACCACCTCCACCACCATCATGCTGGTGCTTGGCGATGCGTTGGCGGTGGCTCTTATGGAGCGGCGTGGCTTCTCGCCCGATCAATATCGCGACTTTCATCCGGGCGGATCGCTCGGCCGCATGCTGGTTCGGGTCAGCGACATCATGCACACCGGAGACGAACTTCCGCTGATCAAGCCGGACGCGCCCATGCGGGAAGTGATCGCAAAAATGGCGTCCGCCTTCGGCTTTGCCGGCGTGGCGGGTGTGGTGGATAGCAAGGGATCGCTGGTGGGCATCATCACCGACGGTGATGTGCGCCGGCATCTGGAGCGTGACCTTCTGGATCGCAAAGCGCGTGATGTCATGACCGCCAATCCGAAGACCATCCGCCCGGATATCCTTGCGGCGGAGGCCCTCACCTTCATGAACTCTGTGAAAGTGACGAGCCTGTTCGTCGTCGACGCCAAAGCCAAGGTGAAAAAGCCGCTGGGTCTTCTGACGGTCCATGACTGTTTGCGCGCGGGACTCCAATAATGGTGGAACGGCGGGCCGGAACAGGCGCCGTAGCCGAGCCGATCGGTAAGACGCCACCTCCACGAGGACGTTTCGATTTCAGCGCCCGGTCGCGCGCAACGATCGACGATGCTGAACGCTACGCGCGCTTCGTCAACATCATGCGCCGAGGACTGCTTCTAGCGGGATTGCTTCTGATCGGGCTGGTGATCGGATATTCGCTGCTTCCGCGCCAGTCGCAGCGCATGGCGATGACATTCGAGAAGATGGGCATCGTCTCGGGCGATCTCTCGATGACCAAGCCGAAGCTTCACGGCACAGATAGCGAAGGCAATCCCTTCACGGTGACTGCCGACAAGGCGACGCAAAATCCGAAACATTTGCGTCAGGCCTCACTTGCGAACGTGCAGGCAGATCTCAGCTTGAAAGATGGCCAGTGGATGAGCGCGACCGCGCCCCACGGGGTATTGGACGCGAATGCACGCCAGCTCCAACTCAGTGGCGCGATCGCGGTGTTTACGGACGAAGGATACGAGTTGCACACCGACCTGGCGCATATCGATCTGGCAAAAGGCATTGCGACCGGACCGCACAGAGTAACCGGTCAAGGACCGGCTGGTACCTTCGTCGCGGACCGCTTCCGCATCGAGCGGCTGACGGATCCTTGCGCGCATTCCAAAAAAACGTCGCCATCACATAAGAAGGCACACATTGGCGGTGCTGCCGCCGTTGTTTGTCCGGTTCGGGCGCCAAATGCTCCGGTCACCAGAAGCAAGCCGCTTATCTATCTGATCGGGAATGTTCACATGAAAATTTATCCGGGGGCGATGAAGAAGAAAGCATGATGTCTCGATTCAAATTTGCCTTGCCGGCGCTCATCCTTGTTGCGTCGGGATCTGCCGCCTTCGCGCAAAGCAGCGGCATCGATATGGGCAAGCACAACTCTTCCGCGCCGATAAATGTATCTGCCGATCAGTTCGTGGGCGATCTCAATACGAAGGTCGGTACGTACATTGGCAATGTCATTATCGTGCAAGGCGATTTCAAACTGCGCGCCGACAAAGTCAGCGTTCACGAGGTGAACGGAAAGCCCAGCTTCATCGACGGTGCCGGCAACGTGCTGTTCACCTCGACCTCCGGTAACGCCTCAGGTGACACGGGCGTCTACGATCTCAACACCAAGAACATCACGCTCGACGGCAAGGTCATTCTGACGAAGGAAAAGAATGTCATGCGGGGCACCCATCTGGTGATGAATATGGAGACCGGAAAAGCACAGTTGACCGCCAAAGGGGCCGGCGGGGGCCGTGTACAGGGTGTTTTCACGCCGCCGCCGAAGGGCAATTCCAAGCCGTCGTCCCAATCGCAAACAACCGGTAAACAACCGGCGAAATAGCCTTCACAGTTCCTTAAAGCCGGAAAGGCACAGTTCTTGCCATGACGATCACAAACGGTTCCGAGACACAGCTTTCCCGGCGCGACGGCGACAAGTCCGTTCGCGTGGTCGAGGGTTCGGGCGGCTTGGTCGTCACCAAGATCGGCAAGAGTTTCAAGAAGCGGCCTGTTGTGCGCGCTGTGAGCCTCACGCTCCGTCGTGGCGAAGTGGTTGGCCTCCTTGGCCCAAACGGCGCGGGCAAGACGACCACCTTCTATATGATCACAGGCCTCATTCCGGTGGACTATGGCACCATCGAACTGGATGGCCACGACGTCACGGCGATGCCGATGTATCGCCGCGCCCGCATGGGCATTGGATATCTGCCGCAGGAAGCGTCGATCTTCCGCGGGCTTTCGACGGAAGAAAACATCCGCGCGACTGCGGAGCTCGTCGAGAACGATCCAGCCCGCCTCGAGGCGATGGTCGAAGAATTGATGGCCGAGTTTGGTGTCACGCACGTACGCGATACGCCGGCGATCGCACTCTCCGGCGGCGAGCGCCGCCGCGTGGAAATCGCGCGCTGTCTTGCGACACACCCGTCCTACATCCTGCTGGACGAACCGCTGGCCGGCATCGATCCTATTGCGGTGAACGACATCCGCGACTTGGTGCGACACCTGAAAGATCGCGGCATCGGCGTGCTTATCACCGATCACAACGTGCGCGATGCGCTCGACATCATCGACCGGGCCTACATCATCCATGAAGGCCAGGTTTTGAAAGAAGGAACGCCCCAGGAAATCGTGGGCGATCGCGAAGTGCGCCGGATCTATCTCGGCGAAAGATTCTCGCTTTAGCGAAGTATGCGTAGGGGCAGCGTATGGCGTTAGCACAGCGTTTGGAGATGAGGCAGGGCCAGTCCCTGGTCATGACTCCACAGCTGCAGCAGGCCATAAAGCTGCTCCAGCTCTCCAATCTGGAACTCGCCACTTACGTCGAGCAGGAACTCGAAAAGAATCCGCTTCTGGAGCGCGATGAGCGCGATCAGGCGCCCGTCGAAGAGCGCGTCGCGGAAACGGCTGCACCGGAAGGCGAAGGCTTGGACGCCGGTCTGGCACGCGAAGATTTCACCAAGTCGCAAGACATGGACGCCGGCCATGAAGACATGCATGGCGAGGATTTCGGTTCGGATCGCGCGGCTCAACAGCAATCGCCATCCGACTGGTCGAATTTGCGTTCGGCAGGGCCCGCGCCGGGCGAGGACGGCGAGAACGCTCTCGAGCGGACGCTCGCGCACGACGTCACACTGCGCGATCACCTTACCGAGCAGCTTTCCATCGCGGCGCTGGATGGCGAGCGCAGGCTCATCGGCGCGGCGCTGATCGACGCTATTGACGAGTCCGGCTACTGCCGCACCGATCTGGACGAGATCGCCACGCGCCTCGTTGTGCAGCGCGATGTCGTCGAACAGGTTCTCAAAGTCATCCAGGGTTTCGAGCCCACGGGCGTGGGCGCGCGCGACCTGGCCGAATGCCTGGGCCTGCAATTGAAAGAGCAGGGCCGTCTCGACCCGATTATGCAGGCGTTCCTGGCCAACCTGGAACTGGTGGCGAAGCGGGATACGGCGAAGCTTTGCGAGCTTTGCGGGTGCGATGCCGAAGACATCGCGGACATGATCGGCGAAATTCGCGGTCTTACGCCCAAGCCGGGCTTGGCCTTCGGTTCGGAACCTGTGCAGCCCGTGGTGCCCGACGTCTTCGTGCGCGAAAGCGTCGACGGCGGCTGGCATGTGGAATTGAACTCCGAAACGCTGCCCCGTCTGCTTGTGAATTCGCGCTACTACACGAAAGTGTCGGGTGCTGCGCGCGACAAGGATTCCAAAACCTATCTGACGGATTGCCTGAACAATGCCAATTGGCTTGTAAAGAGTCTGGATCAGCGCGCGCGCACCATCATGAAGGTGGCTACGGAGATCGTGCGCCAGCAGGATGGCTTTCTGACTTACGGCGTGCGCCATCTGCGTCCGCTCAATCTGCGCACGATCGCCGATGCGATCTCCATGCACGAATCCACTGTGAGCAGGGTCACATCGAATAAATATATCTCGACGCCGCGGGGTCTGTTCGAACTGAAATACTTCTTCACCGCCTCGATCCAGGCGGTTAACGGCAGCGAAGCCCATTCTGCCGAAGCTGTCCGCGACCGCATTCGCGAAATGATCGACAACGAGGCGGCGGAAGTACTTTCCGATGACCGCATCGTTGCACTCTTGACAGCGGACGGAGTCAATATCGCAAGACGGACTGTCGCAAAATATCGTGAGGCGATGCGCATTCCATCTTCGGTGGAACGGCGTAGAATGAAAGCGTCGGATTTCGGCGCCACCGCTGCGCGCTGAGGTTTTCCGGGCTTTTTTGACGGCGTTGACTTTGGGGTAGGGTGGGCCTACACACCCGCCGCCTTTTCGATGGAAGCTACGGTCGAGCGCGGAACAATCGCGCAACCGAACCTCCAAGTGGTGCATTGACAAGCCATGAACGTCCGGGTGTCAGGCAAGCAAATCGAAATCGGTACAGCGCTCCCAGAAAAAGTGCGCGCGGAGCTGGAAACAGCGCTTGCGAAGCATTTTGACGGTGGCGCGGAAGCGAATGTCGTCTTCTCTCACGAAGGCCCCATGTTTCGCGCCGATTGCACGGCGCATCTCGATTCGGGACCGGTGATGAAGGCGGAAGGCACGGGCAAGGACGCACATGCTGCGTTCGCGGCCGTGCTGGAACATCTGGAGAAACAGCTTCGCCGCTACAAGCGACGCTTGAAGAATCATCATCAAAAGGGGAATACGCTCGATAGCGATTCCGCCTGACAGTCGCGTTCAGAAGGGTCCCATGGAAATCACCGATCTGCTTGCGCCTGAGGCCGTCCTCTCCTCTGTGAAGGCTCAGGGTAAAAAGCAATTGCTTCAGGAAATGGCGGAGCGCATTGCGCCTATTTGCGGGCTTCCCGAACGCCGTATCTTTGAAACCCTGATCGAACGCGAACGGCTCGGTTCGACGGGCATGGGGCAGGGCATCGCCATCCCGCACGGCCGCCTTGCAGGTCTCAACAAGATTGTCGGCATGTTTGCGCGCCTTGAGACGCCCATCGCTTACGATGCCGTCGACAATCAGCCCGTGGATCTGGTCTTCCTGCTGTTGGCGCCGGAAGGCGCCGGTGCGGATCATTTAAAGGCGCTCGCGCGCGTCTCGCGCCTCCTGCGCAATCAGCAGACCTGCGAGAAGCTGCGCGCGGCGAAAGACCCAGAAGTGCTTTATGCGCTGCTGACCGAAAAGACCAATGGCGGTGCAAGTTCCCAGGCCGCCTGATGCAGGGCGGATCGAAAATAAAAAGGGCCGGAGAGTATCCGGCCCTTTTTCTTTCTGAACCAACGTCGGATTAGTGGACGCTCACCGGCGTCAACTCGTTCTGAATCGCCGCGCCATACGCGGTGTCCCACGAGTCGGTGTAGCCCAAAACCGTGCCATCGACAGCGTGGAGCACATAGAGCTTCACATTGGCGGGAAGCTTGATGCCTTCGGGCATGATGCCGAGACGAGTGGCTTCCTCGATGCCGGTGGGTTTGATGTACGCGATCCGTGCGCCTTGCTGCACGACATCGGCATCAAAAAATTCATTTCTATTGGTCATGGCGACCTTCCTTTCAGCCCTCACGCTTTTCCGTTCGTCCGGCTTTTGATCTCGATAGCGCGCGCCGCCTTTTCGACGCGCGGCCTTTCGAGATCGATGGCCAGTAGACCGTTTTCAAGTTCTGCTCCGGTCACTTCTATTCCTTCCGCCAGCACGAACGTGCGCTGAAACTGGCGCGCCGCTATGCCACGATGGAGAAACGTCCGATCCCCGGATTCGTTCTGCTTGCCGCGGATGACGAGCTGATTGTCTTCGACTGTGACATTCAGCTCATCGCTCGAGAATCCCGCGACGGCCAGGACAATCCTCAGACGATCGCCGCCGGCATCCTCGATATTGTAGGGAGGGTAGGCATCGCCCGCGCTTTTCGCCGTGCGCTCGAGCAATCGTTCCAGATGTTCGAAGCCCAGCAGAAACGGGCTATTAAAGGTGGTATTCCGGTTCATTCTCAAAGCCCTCCCAGAGCGGCCTTGCTTTATTTCGCGGCCCAAAGGCACCGCTTCCATAGGATATGTGGGGTCGGTTCCCCTCTCGATCAAGTGTCCACTTTTTGTTCACCTCAAGCTTTGTTCCGCAGGGCAACGGGAACTTTCCATTGTGATACGCCGCGTGACGGGGCAGAAGCGCGCCGATGAGCGCTGGTCCCAACATCGAAGTATTGCTGGACGACGCTAGACCGGGCCAGGACCGGCTACAGCGGTTTTCCGCGCCGCTTTCCATCATCCAGGCAGATGCTCCGGAGGAGATTGAAGCAGCCCTCAGAGCGCTCGAGACGGCACGCCGCAACGGTCGATATCTGGCCGGTTATTTTACATATGAACTCGGCTATGCGCTCGAACAGCGGCTTCGCCCGCTTCTTCATCCCAAGCGCGATCTGCCGCTGCTGTGGTTTGGGATATTTGAAGGTCGCGAAATATTCGAAGGCCGTTCGGCACTGGATGCTTTGAAAACTTGGACAACGGGACGCGCCTATGCTGGACCACTCAGCCATGCGTGGAACGCCGAAGCTTACACCGAACGATTTGCACGCACACAAAGCCTGATTGGCGCTGGAGATATCTATCAGGCGAATTTGAGCTTCCGCTCGAGATTCCCAATGGTGGGCGATCCGATGGCTCTCTACCTTCGCCTTCGAGAGCGTTCAAAAGGCGCGCAAGGCGCGTTCGTCGCCGATGGAAGTCGTCACATTTTGAGTCTCTCACCCGAGCTCTTTTTTTCGATTTCGGCTGGGGGCGAGATTGTTGCAAAGCCGATGAAAGGTACGCGACCGCGTGGAGCCGATCCCGAAAGCGATATGACACTCCGCAATGATCTGCAGGGGAGCGCAAAAGACCGAGCTGAAAATCTCATGATCGTGGATCTGCTGCGCAATGATCTGGGGCGTGTCGCGCAGATGGGAAGCGTGTCGGTGGAGAATATTTTTGCGATCGAGAGCTATCCGACCGTCCATCAAATGATTTCCACTGTGCGGGCACGATTGAAACCACAGACCTCGATAAGCGATCTCCTGCACGCGCTGTTCCCGTGTGGGTCGGTGACGGGAACTCCAAAGGTGCGCGCGATGGAAGTCATTCGCGAATTGGAGCCCGATCCTCGTGGTGTGTACTGCGGCGCGATCGGACATTTCGCACCTGATGGTTCAGCCGCCTTCAACGTCGCTATCCGCACGCTCACAATTTCCAACGATCACGGCGAACTCGGCATCGGCGGTGCCGTCGTGCACGATTCAAGGGCGGGATCGGAGTATGAAGAATGTCTGCTCAAAGCGCTCTATTACGAAGCAACACGAAAGCCATTGGAGCTGATCGAGACTTTGCGGTTCTCGCCGCATCAAGGCTTTGTCCGGCAAGATGTTCATCTGAGGCGCATGGAGCGGTCGGCCACAGCCTTCTCCATTCCCTTCGATCGCCGTTTAGCGCTGCGTGCGATGGCCGCGGCCGTTTCATCGACGGCGGGCGAACAGCGTGTGCGGCTAGCCTTTTCCGAAGCCGGATCCTTTGTTTGCACGACTGCTTCTTTGCCGCCTGCTCCGATCGCGACCTGGCGCTACGCGATTTCGCCCGTCACGATGGCCAGCGGCGACATTCTGTTGCGCCACAAGACAAATTGGCGCGAAGCCTATGAGGAAGAACTCTCACGACTCCCCAATTGCGATGAGGTGCTGTTCGTCAACGAGCGTGGCCACGTCACGGAGGGAAGCAAGACGAACGTTTTTGTACGTCGGGAGGGGCGACTTGTTACGCCGCCGCTGGAGGATGGTCTTCTTGACGGTTGCCTTCGCCGGACCTTGATTGACGACGGTGCTTGCGTGGAGGGTGTTCTCCTGCCCCGTGACCTGGAGACCGGAGATGACGTCTTCCTGGGAAACTCATTGCGTGGGTTGATAAAGGCAGTTCCAGCGGTCTTTTGAAGACGCTACGCGGCGATATCTTCGCGCGCATAAGTGGGGAACGTCAAAATCACGGTCGTGCCTTCGCCCTCGACGCTTTCAATCCGGAATTTTCCGTCATGCATTTCCGTCAGCGCGCGTACAAGGGCAAGTCCGAGGCCCGTGCCGGTCTGCGTAGTACCCGCGTTGTTCCGAATCTGAATGAAGGGATTGCCCAGGCGGTAGATCTGCTCCGCGGGAATACCGATGCCGGTGTCGCATACTGACAGGATGACGTGATCCCCTGACGGGAACACCTGCACGGTCACCTTGCCGCCCTGGGGCGTGAACTTCACCGCGTTGGAAAGCAGGTTCAGCAAAATCTGCTTCATTGATCTGCGATCTGCGGAGATGAATGCCGGAATTTTGAATGTATCGCTCTCAAGCGTGATACGCCCTGCCGCCGCCTGCTCGCGCATGAGTTCCAGCGCTTCGCCGGCAAGATCCGATATATTCAGCTTCTCGCGATGAAGCTCCTGCTTGCCTGCTTCGATCTTGGACATGTCGAGGATGTCATTGATCAGATCGAGCAGATGCTGGCCGGCGCCGCGGATGAGACCTGTGTATTCACGATAGCGCTTGTCACCGAGGGCTCCAAAAACCTCGGTATGCATCATCTCCGAGAAGCCAATAACGGCGTTCAGCGGTGTCCGCAGCTCGTGGCTCATGTTGGCAAGAAACATGGATTTCGAGCGATTGGCCTTTTCGGCAGCGTCTTTTGCGACGAGCGCTTCCTCGCGGGAATTTTCGGCGCGCGCGATGGCCGAGGCCAGCCATTGTTCAAGCCTGCGCCGCTCTTCCAGCGCCGCCCCCACGAGGACAACGGAAAACCCGAGGACTGCGACAAAAATGTGAACGATCGTGACCTGTTCGCGTAGCGAATGGGTTCTGAGCGCTCCGCTCGAATTTCCGAGCAAAATGGGAGCGACCATATAAAGGGCAATGATCAACAATCCGATCGATCCACCCGCGAACCCCCGCTTGAAGGTCAGCAGCAGCACGCAAGGGAAGAATAGAAAGGCCGTGGGATAGTCCTGGACGAAATTGAGAACCACGATGCCGATGAGCAGGCTGATTAGGATGAGGCTCTCGAGTCGTTGTCCGCGCGAGAACATGTCGCGCAGGGCCTCCCGCTTCACCGTGAGCAGTGGAGGAACCAGCATGATCAGTCCAAGCGCGTCTCCGCTGAACCAGATCCATACCGACGGCCAGAAGTGACCGTTAGCGACGGCGTTGAAATAAGTCGCCGCGGCGATACCCGCGATGAACGGCGCAGGCCCCGCTGCGAGAAGATAAAACGGTATGAGGGATTGGGTGCGCGTGAAATCTCTGTCGAGCCGGAGATAGCGCATTGGAAACGCCACCATGAGCACTTCGCACGCGTTGATGAGCGGCGTTACGATTGCGTTGGAGAGCGTATCGCCCATCACGATATCGGCGCAGAAATTTCCCGCCAAACCTGCGGCCAGCAACATAGGCCATGCGCTGCGCCGGTGTCGCAACATCGGAGCGAGGATGAAGGCATTGCCCAGCCATATGCCGGCAATGCGCTCGCCGTTCCAGATCAAAGCAAGGCACAGCACGGCCGACGCGAAGACCGCCACCGCAATTGCGAGCAATTGGATGGGCGACGGCGGGTTCGAGCGAAGGGACCCGCTATGGACGGCTACCGCTGTCATGCTTTGAAAGGCTGTCTGCCCCGCCAATAGTTCGCTTTCGCAATATTTTAAGGGGAGGGCGATAACGCAGCGTTAATCGAAGAATGGCCAACAAAAAAGCGCCCGGCGATACCGGGCGCTTTTATGCGTATCTTAAAGTGAAAAAAAAATTAAAAATAGTACAGATACTTATTTACGGTCCGCATCTTAAAATCAGCGCCAAAGATTTAAC
>JBQCJO010000156.1:0-3618 GCA_051952735.1 Rhizomicrobium sp. | reverse complement strand
TCTACGAGATCGACTGCGTCTTCGAAGTGCGCGACGGCAAACCGAAAGACGGCAATGCCCTCGCACGCGCGCTGGAGCGCATCAAGAACGATGCGGAAGATGCGGTGCGGCAGGGCTATAACCATCTCATCCTGACCGACGAGCGTATTTCCGGCGAGCTTGCCGCGATCCCGATGATTCTCGCTACCGGCGCGGTGCATTCGCATCTCGTTCGGCAGGGTCTTCGCACCTACACCTCGCTGAACGTCCGCTCGGCGGAATGTTTCGACACGCATTATTTCGCGGTCCTCGTCGGCGTCGGCGCGACCACGATCAACGCCTATCTCGCGCAGGAATGCATCGCGGATCGCCATGCGCGCGGATTGTTCGGCAAGATGGCGCTGGGCCCTTGCGTGAAGCGCTATCTCGACAGCGTGAATGCCGGCTTGCTGAAGATCATGTCCAAGATGGGCATCTCGGTGATCTCGTCCTATCGCGGCGCGTATAATTTCGAGGCCGTTGGTCTGTCGCGCTCCATGGTGGCGGAGATTTTCCCCGGCATGACGAGCCGCATTTCCGGCATCGGCCTTGGCGGCATCGCCAAGAAGGTCGCGCGCCAGCATGCGCGCGCCCATGATGCGGATGTCATCGCCCTGCCCGTCGGCGGGTTCTACAAAGCACGCGCCAATGGCGAGACGCATGCGCATGGCGCTGCGCTGATCCATCTGCTGCAGAACGCGGTGACGACGGATTCCTATTCCACCTATCGCAAATATTCCGAAGCGGTGTGGGCGTTGCCGCCGGTGTCGCTGCGGCATCTGATGAATATCCGCAAAGGCAACGCGCCGATTGCGCTGGAGGAAGTAGAATCCATCACCGAAATCCGCAAACGCTTCGTGACGCCCGGCATGAGCCTAGGCGCTTTAGGGCCGGAAGCGCATGAAGTGTTGAACATCGCCATGAACCGCATCGGCGCAAAATCCGACAGCGGCGAAGGCGGCGAAGACCCGGCGCGTTTCAAAGCCAAGCCGAATGGCGACAATCCGAACAGTGCCATCAAACAAGTCGCATCTGGCCGCTTTGGCGTGACAGCGGAATATTTGAATCAGTGCCGCGAGTTGGAGATCAAAGTCGCGCAAGGCGCCAAACCCGGCGAAGGCGGGCAACTGCCCGGCTTCAAGGTGACGGAGATGATCGCGAAGCTGCGCCATGCCACGCCCGGCGTGATGCTCATCTCGCCGCCGCCGCATCACGACATCTATTCCATCGAGGATCTGGCGCAGCTCATCTACGATCTGAAACAGATCAATCCCGAAGTGCGCGTCTGCGTGAAGCTGGTGTCGGCATCGGGCATCGGCACCATCGCGGCGGGCGTGGCGAAAGCAAAGGCCGACGTCATTCTCATCTCCGGCCACAATGGCGGCACGGGCGCATCGCCGCAGACGTCGATCAAATATGCTGGCGTGCCGTGGGAGATGGGGCTCACCGAAGCCAACCAGATCCTCACGCTCAACAATCTGCGGCATCGCGTGACCTTGCGCACCGATGGCGGCATCCGCACGGGCCGCGACGTGGTGATGGCGGCAATGATGGGCGCGGAGGAATATGGCGTCGGCACAGCATCGCTGGTGGCGATGGGTTGCATCATGGTGCGCCAATGCCATTCCAACACCTGCCCTGTCGGCGTCTGCACGCAGAACGAAGATTTGCGCGCGAAGTTCACCGGCACGGCGGACAAGGTGATCAACCTGTTCAGCTTCATTGCCGAAGAAGTGCGCGACATCCTTTCGCAACTCGGCTTCCGCAAGCTGGAAGATGTGATCGGCCGCACCGACCTGCTCTACCAGATGAGCCGCGGTGCGGAAGAACTCGACGATTTGGATTTGAACCCGCTGCTGGTGCAGGCCGACCCCGGCAATTATCCGCGCAGCTCCACCCGCACGGGCCGCAACGAAGTGCCGGACGCGCTGGACACGCAGATCGAGAATGACGCGCAAGCCTTCCTCAACGCCGGCGAGAAGATGCAGCTCACCTATAATGTGCGCAACACGATGCGCAGCATCGGCGCACGCATCTCATCGCGCATCGTGCGCAAATGGGGCATGACGGGATTGCCGCACGGCCATCTCACCCTGCGCTTACGCGGAAGCTGTGGCCAATCGCTCGGCGCGTTCTCCGTGCAGGGTTTGAAGATCGAAGTGTTCGGCGACAGCAACGATTATGTTGGCAAGGGACTATCCGGCGCGACGATCACGCTTCGCCCGACCACGGCAGCCAAATTCATCGCGCGCGACAACACCATCATCGGCAACACCTGTCTCTATGGCGCGACCAGCGGCAAGCTGTTCGCAGCGGGACAGGCAGGTGAGCGTTTCGCCGTGCGCAATTCCGGCGCAACCACCGTGGTCGAAGGCTGCGGCTCCAACGGCTGCGAATACATGACGAATGGCGTCGCCGTGATCCTCGGCGCGATCGGCGACAATTTCGCTGCTGGCATGACGGGCGGCATGGCTTTCGTCTATGACGCGGACGGGATGTTTCAGGACCACCTCAACGGCGACACCGTGGTGGCGCAGCGTGTCGAGACCTCGCACTGGAACAATGTGCTCTACACGCTGATCGAGGAACACCGCCGCGAGACGATGTCCGTCTTCGCGGGCGAATTGCTGGCGCATTGGGATGTCGAGCGCGACAATTTCTGGCAGGTCGTTCCGAAGGAAATGCTCGACCGGCTCGCGCAGCCTCTCAGCGAGGAGAAGGTGGCGGCGGAATAGCGGTCGTCAGATCTGCAGATTGCCGAACAAGCCGTCGGCTGCGCCGGCGACGAAGCCCATGACGATAAAGGTCGCTGAGAAGACAGCGGCCTTGAAGGTCTGCGCGCGGTAGCGTTCGGCCAGAGCGAAAGAACCTTCCGTCCAGACGCGCACGGTCGAATAGGCCGCAACGGCCCAGGATGCGGCGGCACCGATCCAGGCCAGGACGAAAAGTGCGGGCATTACGATATGCATCTCAAACTCCGTTACGCCCCATGTCCTGCCTCTTCTGCAGGTATTCTTCGCGGCTGATGTCGCCCTTCGCATAGCGTTCTTCAAGGATAGAGGCCGCATTTGACGCAGGCGGCGGTCCCCAGCGGCGGTCGTAATAGGGGTGGTAGCCCCAGCGCCGCCACGGATGGAAGATCATCCCCAGCACCCAGATGAAGATCAGCAGGCCGACGATCGAACCGACGCCGTGGCCGAAAATCCACCAGAAGAACAGGCCGGGTAACAGGAAGTCGTGAAAGAACATCTCGCCTCTCCCTCCGCCGGAACCTGGCGGTGGACGGGATGTAAGCTCCGCTTGGGCTTTTCCAAGCCCTTCCGTGTGGATTTCCGGGGCGCCGTCCGGCCGGATGGCCTGGAATCAGACGCTGACGACGAGAACGTGATCCGGTGTTTCGCCGTCATCGCCGAGAGGGACGATCACCGCTTCATAGGTGAAGGGGTGCCGGTCGGCGCTGCGCACATAAGCGCCGCGATACGCCAGCGCATCGCGCTGCTGCACGGAATGCCTGTAGAGATCGCGCAAGAACGTGCCGAAGCCCGGAACCATCCGGTCCACGTCGCTCAATGTCTTTCCGATGAGCGAGAGCTTCTGCTT
>JBQCJO010000155.1:0-3800 GCA_051952735.1 Rhizomicrobium sp. | reverse complement strand
TGTCGGCGGTTTTCCAGCCATTCGCTTTCCATCGCTCCAGCCATTTCGTCGCGCCATCCATCAGATAACGCGAGTCCGTGTGGATCGTCACAGCGGACGGCTTGGTGAGCGACTGTAAAGCCTTGATCGCCGCCATGATCTCCATGCGGTTGTTCGTGGTGGCCGCTTCGCCGCCCGAGATTTCCTTCTCATGCTTGCCGTAGCGCAGAAGCGCGCCCCAGCCGCCCGGACCAGGATTTCCCGAGCAGGCGCCGTCGGTGAAGATATCCACGCGCGGCAGTGTCAAAGACCATACTCCTGCGCCGTGCGGACGTTGCGATGGAAGCGCAGACGTTTGACGTAATCGCGTGGATCCTTGGGGCGAACCAGCGCGGTAGGATCGGGATTCAACCAGTCATAGAGACGTGTCAGAAGAAATCGCAGTGCTGCTCCGCGCGCAAGGATCGGAAGCGCGTCTGCTTCCGCCTTTGTCAGCTTTCGATGCTGTGCATATGCTGCCAGAAAGCCTTTGCCTTTCGTCATGTTGTAGGAACCGTCCTGCTCGAAACACCAGGCGTTGAGCATGACAGCAATGTCGTAGGCAAGCGCATCGTTGCAGGCAAAGTAGAAATCGATCAGTCCCGATATCCGGCCATCCATAAACAGGACATTGTCCGGAAAGAGGTCCGCGTGAATGACGCCCGAGGGCAGGTCGCGTGGCCAGTTCTTCATGTCATCGAGTGTCGATAGGATGAGTTCCGCGAGACCGGCTTGAACGGTGTCCGCTCCGGCGCGGGTGTCACTGGCGAGTTTTTCCCATCCGCTGACGCTGAGAGCGTTCGGTCGGGAAAGGCCGAAATCCGCTCCCGCCGCGTGCAGCTTCGCCAAGGCTTCGCCGGCCATTGTGCAATGACCGACGTCCGGCTTTCGCAGAGACACGCCGTCCAGAAACGTCAGCAGTGCCGCGGGCCTGCCATTGAGTTCGATCCAGTTCTCACCATTTTTGCTGCGCACAGGCTGGGGACAGGCGATGCCGCGCGCCGCCAGATGCTCCATCAGGCCGAGAAAGAAGGGCAGATCGGAGGCGCTCACGCGTTTTTCGTATAGCGTGAGAATGTATCCGCCGCGATCGGTTTGCAGATGGAAATTTGAGTTCTCTACGCCTTCCGCGATGCCTTTGAAGCTGCGCGGGCTTCCAACGTCGTACCCGGTCAGAAGCTTTTCGAGATCTTCGAAGGACACATCCGTGTAGACAGCCATGGGCGGCTCACATCAATGCCCGTGGAACATTGAACTCGATATTCTCTTGAGTGACGGCAACTTCCTTGAGCGCGATATCGTAGCGGTCGCGGAAGCTCGCTATCACTTCTTCCATCAGAACCTCGGGAGCGGATGCGCCGGCGGTCAGGCCAACCGTCTCGTTCGCACGGACGATGGACCAGTCGATATCGCCTGCGTGCTGGATCAATCGCGCATCGCGCGCGCCCGAGCGCTTGGCGACCTCGACCAATCGCATGGAGTTGGAAGAATTCGGCGCACCAATGACGAAAACGACATCCGCTTTGGGTGCAATCGCCTTCACAGCTTCCTGCCGGTTGGTGGTCGCGTAGCAAATGTCTTCCTTGTGCGGACCGGCGATGAGTGGAAACCGGCGGCGAAGAACCGAGACGATTTCGGCAGTGTCATCCACGGAAAGTGTCGTTTGCGTAATGTATGCGAGCTTGGCGGCGTCAGCGGGGGTAAACGTCTCGGCATCTGCCGCCGTTTCGACCAGCGAGATTGCGCCTTCCGGAAGCTGACCGATGGTGCCTTCCACTTCCGGGTGCCCCGCGTGGCCGATCAACACGATCTGCAGGCCTGCGTTGAAGTGCCGTCCGGCCTCGACATGAACTTTGGACACAAGCGGGCAGGTGGCGTCGAAATAGAACAATTCGCGCCGTTGGGCCTCTGCCGGCACGGATTTTGGCACGCCATGCGCGGAAAAGATCACGCGGGCTCCGGCCGGAGCCTGGTCCAGCTCGTCGATGAACACTGCGCCCATGTTCTCGAGGCGCTCCACCACGAAGCGGTTATGAACAATCTCGTGGCGTACATAGACGGGCGGTCCATACTTCTGAAGCGCCAGCTCCACGATGCGAATCGCGCGATCCACACCGGCGCAGAAACCTCGGGGTGCGGCGAGCAGGAGCGTCAGCCTGGGCTTCACCTCCGCCTCCCGAATTTGTGCCGCACTTCCCATGAATCGCCTGCTTGGATACAGTCCCGCGCCCTTCCGGCGCCCGTTGAAAAAGGGGCGCGGACAGGCGAAAAGTCAAGCACGGAAAGCCGGTTGCGCGGCCCATCCTCTAGCATCGACGGGACATGATGAAGCGTTCTCCTTTCCGTTTTGCCGCAGTGGCGGTGTTGGGCCTTCTTGCCGCGTCCTGCACCAGCGACAAGAAAATCCAGTATTGCCCGGCGTGGACCAGCGTTCTGGACGCGGTTGTGGTTACCCAGTTCAAGCCCGGCGCAGCGCCCGATCCGGCAAACGCGCTGTACACGGCGAAAATCGCGAACGTCGATGGCTCCTGCACTTTCGACAAGCAGGGCAAAACAGCGGATAGCGACATCGATGTGACCTTTACCGCGACGCGCCCGGTGGCAGGCGATGAAGCGACATATTCCGTTCCATATTTTGTCGCGGTGACGCAGGGCACGCGCATTATCACACGCACCATGCGGTCGGTGACATTCACTTTCGCCGCCGGCGAGACAACGGCAACGGCCGATGAAGATGTGAACGATATCGCGCTCGTCACCGACGGGACCAACAAGCCGTACAACTATCAGATCCTCGTCGGCTTCCAGCTCACCAAAGAGCAGTACGACTACAACAAGACGACCGGAATTTTTCAGCAATGACTTCGCTCTCCGCCGAGCTGACAGCGATCGCGGGCGCCGCGTTCGCGGCCGAAGGGCTTTCGCCTGAGCTTGGCGTGGTTCAAATCTCGGATCGTCCGGACCTCGCGCAATTCCAATGCAACGGCGCGCTTCCGGCGGCGAAGGCTGCGAAGCAGAATCCCCGCGCGATTGCAGAGAAGATCGCGGCGCGGCTGAAGGCCAATCCGATTTTCTCCAAGGTGGAGATCGCCGGGCCGGGATTCATCAATCTTGATGTGACGGACGATGCAGCAGCCGCGCGCGTGGTCGCGATGTCGAAAGACGCGCGTCTCGGTGCGCCAGAAACGGGTAAAGGTAAATCCGTGGTGATCGACTTTGGTGGCGCGAATGTCGCCAAGCCGATGCATGTGGGGCATCTGCGGTCTTCAGTTATCGGTGACTCTCTGCAGCGCCTATTCCGCGCGAATGGCTGGACTGTTACGAGTGACGTGCATCTGGGCGATTGGGGTCTGCAGATGGGGCAGCTCATCTCCGAGATCGCGCATCGCGGCATCGCGCCGGAATATTTCGATGCGAATTTCACAGGTCCGTATCCGGAAACGTCGCCGGTGACGATGGACGATCTGGAAGAGATCTATCCGGCGGCTTCCGCAGCCTGCAAAGCCAATCCGGCTCGGCTGGAAGAAGCGCGCAAGGCGACGGCGGAATTGCAGAACGGCCGTCCCGGTTATCGCGCGCTGTGGGAGCATTTCTTTGCTGTTTCGCGCGTTGGGCTTGAACGCGAGTGGGGTAGCCTCGGCATTCATTTCGATCTGTGGAAAGGAGAGGCGAGCGTCGAGCCGCTGATCCAGCCGATGATTGCGGATCTCAAAGCGCGACACATCACCGAAGAGAGTGAAGGCGCTCTCGTCATTCCGGTCGCGAGGCCGGACGACAAGAAG
>JBQCJO010000154.1:0-2158 GCA_051952735.1 Rhizomicrobium sp. | reverse complement strand
CCGCGCGCGGCATCGGCAACGGCATCTCGCTCATCATCTTTATCGGCATCGTCGCGCGCTTCCCGACATACATCATGCAGACCTTCGAAGCGGGCCGCACCGGCGCGCTGTCGCCGATCATCCTGATCTTCGTGCTGGTGGGCATCGTGGGCCTGATCCTGGCCATCGTGTTCTTCGAGCGCGCGCAGCGCCGCCTGCTGGTGCAATATCCCAAGCGGCAGGTCGGGCAGCGCATGTTCGGTGGCGAATCCTCGCACTTGCCGCTCAAGCTGAACGTCTCGGGCGTGATCCCGCCGATCTTCGCATCTTCGATCCTGCTGATGCCGCTCACGATCGCGAACTTCAACACGCAGAGCATTCCGGATTGGCTGCAGACGGTGGTGACCTATCTCAGTCACGGCCATCCGCTGTATCTGGCGCTCTATGCGTTCCTGATCCTGTTCTTCACGTTCTTCTACACCTCCATCGTCTTCAACCCGGAAGAGACCGCGGACAATCTGAAGAAGTATGGCGGCTTCATTCCGGGCATCCGCCCCGGGAAGAAGACAGCCGAATACATCGACTATGTGCTCACACGCATCACCGTCGTCGGCGCCATCTACCTGACGGTCGTCTGCCTTATCCCGGAATATCTGATCTATCGCTACAGCCTGCCGTTCGCGCTGGGCGGCACGTCGATCCTGATCGTGGTCAGCGTGACGATGGATACCGTCGCGCAGATTCAGAGCCATCTGATCGCGCAGCAATATGAAGGCCTCATCAAGAAGGCGAAGCTTCGGGGATCACGCAGGTGAACATCGTGATGTTCGGGCCGCCGGGGGCCGGCAAGGGCACACAGGCGAAGATACTTCAGGAGAAGCGCGGCCTGCCGCAGCTCTCCACGGGCGACATGCTGCGCGCCGCCATTGCGGCCAAATCCGATCTCGGCCTCAAGGTCGAATCCATTCTCGCCAAAGGCGATCTGGTGTCCGATGAGATTGTCATCGGCATCATCGACGAACGCCTGAACAAGCCGGACGCCGCCAAGGGCGCGGTGTTCGACGGTTTCCCGCGGACCATCCCGCAGGCCGAAGCGCTGGATCGCCTCATGGCCTCCCGCGGCAAGCAGATCGACCTGGTGATCGAGCTGAAAGTGGATGAAACGGTGTTGCTGAGCCGGGCCGGGCAGCGGGTGAAAGAGACCATCGCCCAAGGCGGGACCCCGCGTCCGGACGACACCCCGGAGACGGTCAAAAACCGCCTGGACGTCTATCGCAAGAACACAGCCCCGCTGGTCGCCTACTACGCCAAGCAGGGGAAGGTCGTGACCGTGGACGGCATGGCCCCGATCGCCGACGTGACGGCCGCTATCGCCAAGGCCCTCGATGCCAAAGCTCACTAGGGCGGGGCTTTCCCGGCCTTGTAATTATCTTGCCGCACCCCATCTGCCAGTGCCGGCAAGGCCGCTCTTTTCCTCGAAAAACAGGTGGACTGGGCTGTTGACGGCAGGGGGTGGATTCCTATAATCCGCGCCCTTGCGACGACTCCACCCTCGTCAATTTGGCTGTTTCAGCCCTGAATTGGGGATCGGTTTCAGTTTGCCGCTTGTGTAAAAGTAAACAAATTCAAAAGCTTACTCGAAGGATCGTTCCGTGGCACGCATCGCCGGCGTCAATATCCCAACCCAGAAGCGGGTCGAAATCGGCCTTCGCTACATCCATGGAATCGGTCCCGCAAAGGCCCGTGAGATCATCGAGAAGGTCGGCATCTCGCCGGACCGCCGTGTCTCCGACCTGACGGAATCCGAAGTCATTCAGATCCGCGAGACGATCGACCGCGATTATCTCGTCGAAGGCGATCTGCGCCGCGAAGTGGCGATGAACATCAAGCGCCTTATGGACCTCGGTTCGTATCGCGGCCTGCGTCACCGCAAGGGCCTTCCGGTCCGCGGCCAGCGCACGCACACCAACGCGCGCACGCGCAAAGGCCCCGCGAAAGCGATCGCCGGCAAAAAGAAAGTGACGAAGTAATATGGCTGCCGAGAAGAAGAGCGCCGGTCGCGCCCGCAAGAAAGAAAAGAAGAACGTTGTCGTCGGTGTCGCGCATGTCGCCGCCACGTTCAACAACACGATCATCACGATCACCGACACGCAGGGCAACGCAGTGTCGTGGTCGTCGG
>JBQCJO010000153.1:0-6352 GCA_051952735.1 Rhizomicrobium sp. | reverse complement strand
GGCCCACCCGGGGGGGGTGGCAAAAAATTTCTACAACGCCGCCGCCTGGGTGCTCCCCACCACCCCCCACAAACGTTTACAAGGGGGTGCCCCGCACCCGGCCGGGCCATGACAGTTGTGGTGTGGCGGCGGTGGCGTGAACCTACCTGTTCAACTCCCGCATCGCGCTATCCAGGCCCTGCAGGGTCAGCGGGTACATGCGGTCGCCTATGATTTGCTGCACCAACCCAATGGAGGGCGTGTAGTCCCAGTGCTTCATCGCCACCGGATTCAGCCACACGACATGTTCGTATATCTGCGTCACGCGATCCAGCCACACAGCGCCGGCTTCTTCGTTCCAGTGCTCCACGCTGCCGCCCGGATAGGTGATCTCGTAAGGTGACATCGTCGCGTCGCCGACGAAGATGACTTTGTAGTCGTGCGGGAATTTGTGCAGCACGTCCCAGGTGTTGCTCTTCTCGTTGTGACGGCGGCGATTGTCCTTCCACACGCTCTCGTAGAGGCAGTTGTGGAAGTAGAAGAATTCCATGTGCTTGAATTCGGTCTTCGCCGCGCTGAACAATTCCTCGCAGAGCTTGATGTACGCATCCATCGAGCCGCCGATATCGAAGAAGATCAGCACCTTCACCGTGTTGTGGCGCTCCGGCACCAGCTTCAGGTCGAGATAGCCCTTGTTCGCGGTGTTCTTGATCGTGCCGTCTAGATCCAGTTCGGTTTCAGCGCCTTCGCGCGCCCATTTGCGCAGGCGGCGCAGCGCCACCTTGATGTTGCGCGTGCCAAGCTCAACCGAGTCATCGAGATTCTTGTATTCGCGCTTGTCCCACACTTTGACCGCTTTGCCGTGGCGGCCCTTGTCCTGCCCGATGCGCACGCCTTCCGGGTTGTAGCCGGAGTTTCCATAAGGCGACGTGCCGCCGGAGCCGATCATCTTCGATCCGCCTTCGTGGCGCTTCTTCTGTTCTTCGAGACGTTCTTTCAGAGTCTCCATGAGCTTTTCCCAGCCGCCCATGGCTTCGATCTGTTTCTTCTCGTCTTCGGAGAGGAATTTCTCGGTCAGCGCCTTCAGCCATTCTTCGGGAATCTGCGCCAGCAACGTGCCGTCGATGTTCTCCATGCCCTTGAAGACATGGCCGAACACCTGGTCGAACTTGTCGAGATTGCGCTCGTCCTTCACCAGCGCGGCGCGGGCGAGATAATAGAAGTCGTCGATCTTCAGATCGATGACGTCCTTATCGAGCGCTTCCATCAGCGCCAGATATTCCTTGAGCGTCACCGGAACGCGCGCGCTGCGCAGCTCGTCGAAGAATTGGAAGAACATAAGGCTCACCTGATAGCGGTTCGCCCATTCTCCCCCCGCAGGGCGCGGGCCGTAAAGCCCCGATTCGGCCTTATCGCGGCGTCAGCTACTGCGGGAGCGTGGTGCAATAGAGCGGGAAATCGCCGCGCGGGATCGAATGCTCGATCTGGGCCACGCTGCAATCCACCAGATAGCCATTGCGGACGATGGTGACGGTCAGGCGCGAGGCGGCCGTGCGCTTGTCCGTGCTGGCGCGCATGAGCATGGGCGGCGCATCGGTTCCGCCATCCATCAACTTCTTGTCGTTTTCGGCGAGCGACATGTCCGAGCCCCAGTCGGGCACGAATTTGCGAATGCGGATCGCGCCCGAGCGGCCATTGCCGTCGTGATAGATGCACACGCCCACGATGTTGGCGTTCTTCTCCGAAGGACCGCGCACGTCATCGAGGCCGAAGGTCTTGAAGCGTTCCGGGCAGAGCACGCCGCTGGCGGCATGCTTGTAGGAGCCGTTCATGTTGCGGGTCCAGCCGTCGGGCAGATGAGCGATCTTGCTGAGCACATTGCTGAGCGGCATCAGCGGATTGGGCGGCGTCGTGCCATCATCCTGCGCGGCCGACGGCAGAACAGAGAAAGCCAGAAGCGAAGCCGCAACACAGGCGAAGGCACAGGCGAAGCGAACCGGACGCATGCGAAAACCCCAAAGAAACCCGCGAGCCCAGTTCTATCGCGGGCAAGAGGGTTTCGCCAGCGCGGCCCGTCACAGGAGCGTCTTTAACGATAATTCTTCGTCACTGCGGATTGCGGGGCACATCCTTGGCAGCGGCGCCGAAGACGGAATTGAGGAAAAGCTTCTCGGAGGAGGTGTCGCGCGGATCGGCATATTCCACCGTGACTTCGACGGCCCAATTGCCGATCTGCGCGCCGGCGAAGAGGGTTCGGTAATCCAGCGTCTCGGCGCGGGCTGTGCGGTAGGTGCGGGTGTAGACATTGAGCGGGGCTGCGGATTTGCCGCCGAGGCGGATCGTCTTCTCCTCGATCTTCTTGCCGCCCGTGCCTTCCTGCTCCACGAATTGCGGCGCGAACGATGCCTTGGGATCGTAAGGCCCGCTGAGCGGCGTCAGCACGACGGTGCCATAGACGCCATCGAGCGCGGCATAGGAGCAGACGTCCGATCCGGCCTGCACATCTTTCTCACCCTGCGCATCGCGCTCGAACGGACCGATGGTGGCGGGACAGACGAAGCCCGACGCGATGTGGATTTTCGAATAGCCGGGGCCGTCCTTGAATTGCTCCGCGGATTGCGCGAGGGCGGGGGCGGCGAGAAGGAGTGACAGAGCGGCGATAGCGAACTTCATATCCCCATACTGTCATGGCCCGCAAAAGCGGGCCACCCAGTTTACGTCACTCCTATCTGAAAACCCTGTTCGTCATCACCCGCGCATGCGGGTGACCCATCTTTTCTTTTTGGGAGGAAAATGGGTCGCCCGGACAGTTCCTAGCGACAGCGTAGGAACGGGCGATGACAGATTTTGTTTTGAGAATGCAGCGCAGACTGCACCTGGGTGGCCCGCTTTTGCGGGCCATGACACGTGAGGGTGTTAATTCCGCGCTTCTCTACGCGCCAGGAATGCGAGGCGCTCGAACAGATGCACGTCCTGCTCGTTCTTGAGCAGCGCGCCGTGCAGCGGCGGGATGAGCTTGGTCGGGTCTTTCTCTTTCAGCGCTTCCGGTGGAACGTCTTCGTTCAGGAGCAGCTTCAGCCAGTCGAGCAACTCGGAGGTGGACGGCTTCTTCTTCAGGCCCGGCACATCGCGGATCTGGTAGAAGACGTTGAGCGCTTCCGAAACAAGCTTCTGCTTGATATCCGGATAATGCACATCGACGATCTTCTGCATCGTGTCGCGGTCCGGAAACTTGATGTAGTGGAAGAAGCAGCGGCGCAGGAACGCGTCCGGCAATTCCTTTTCGTTGTTCGAGGTGATGAGGATGATCGGGCGTTGTTTCTCCTTCACCGTCTCGCCCGTCTCGTAGACGAAGAATTCCATGCGATCGAGTTCGAGCAGAAGATCGTTCGGGAATTCGATGTCGGCCTTGTCGATCTCGTCGATCAGAAGCACCGGGCGCTCTTTCGCCTCGAACGCTTCCCACAGCTTGCCGCGCTTGATGTAGTTCTTCACGTCCTTCACGCGCTCATCGCCGAGCTGGGAATCGCGCAGGCGCGTTACCGCGTCGTACTCGTAGAGGCCCTGCTGCGCCTTGGTAGTGGATTTCACATGCCAGGTGAGCAGCGGCGCCTTCAGCGCGTCGGCGACCTGGAAGGCCAGCTCCGTCTTGCCGGTGCCCGGCTCGCCCTTGATGAGCAAGGGGCGCTGCAGCGCGATGGATGCGTTCACCGCGACGCGCAAATCTTCGGTCGCGACATAACGGTCAGTGCCTTCGAAACGTTTGCTCACGGTCATGGAAATCTCGGTTTGGGATAGCGTTGGTGTCACGGTAGGGGGCGGCCCGGGTGTTCGCAAGGGCGCGGGATTTCGGCTAGAATTTCCGCATGAACCAGATACGCCCCGCCTCGCCCGAAACCCTGCCCGCGCGCTTCTATCGCGACGCCGAACTTTACCAAACGGAAAGACGCGAAATCTTCGCGAAGTCGTGGCTGCTCATCGCCCATGAAAGCCAGATCGAGACGCCCAATTCCTATGTGGCGACGAACGCGGCGGGCTTTCCGATCATCGTGGTGCGCGACAAGGACGGGACGATCCGCGCTTTCCACAATGTCTGCCGCCATCGTGCCGGCCCGCTCGCCGATGACGGGCAAGGCAAATGCGAAGGCGCGCTGGTGTGCCGCTATCACGGCTGGCGCTATGCGCTGGACGGACGGCTGGCGAGCGCGCGCGACTTCGGGCCGGCGGAAGGTTTCGATCCGCGCGAATACGCCTTGAAGGGCGTGAAGTGCGAAAGCTGGCGCGGCTTCATCTTCGTCAACATGGACGAGAAAGCGGGACCGCTGTCCAAATTCATCGCGCCGCTGATCGAGAAGACGGCGCATCTGCCGCTGGAGAAATTCCGCTTCGAGCGCCAGACGACGCACGACATCAAGTGCAACTGGAAGACTTACGTCGAGAATTACCTCGAGGGTTATCACATCCCGCTGGTGCATCCGTTCCTGAACTCGGCGGTGGATGCGAGCAAATATGAAGTGGACGTCTCCGCGCCGGTGATCTTCCACCAGGCGCCGCCGCGCGATGGCTCGCCGGTCGGTGGTTTGTGGGCGTGGTCGTGGCCGTGCCTGGGCGTGAACGTCTATGCCGACGGCATCTTGATGGAGCGCATGTGGCCCATCGGGCACAACGTGACGCGGCTGGATTATCTCTACTTCTTCCCGGACGACATCGAGCGTGCGGTGATGGAACGCTCCGTCGCCGCCTCCGAGATCACCACGGAAGAAGATCGCAAGATCTGCGAGGCCGTGCAGCGCAATCTCGACGCCGGCATCTACGAGACCGGCCGCCTCTCGCCCAAGCACGAGCAGGGCGTGGCGTGGTTCCAGAAGGAAGTGTTGAAAGCGATCGACTGACGTTCAAGGGGGACTCATGACCTGGAAGATCATCGCCGCCATCATCGCGTCGGGCATCATTTCCAGTTTCACCGACTGGTTCTTCATGGGCGTGCTGTTTCACGACCGCTATCAGAAATATCCCGAGACGTGGTGGCCAAGGTCCGGACAGGCGGCGGAGCGCGGCGCGATCATGTCGTCCACCGCATTGGGCTTCATCACCGCGGCGGCGGTGGCCCTGCTTTGTGATTATGCGGGCGTGACGAGCATTTCCGGCGGCTTGATCGTGGCTGTGCTGGCAGCGGCGGCAGGGCCGCTGGTCATCACGCTGACCAACGGCATGTGGGTGAAGATCGACCCCGCCGTCACCTTCGCGCACACCGCGGGCTACATCGTGCGTTTCCTGATCGCGGGAATCGCGGCAGGTATCGCGCTCTCCTGATTCCGACAAATTTTGCGACAGGCCTTGCGACAAGTCCTGACAGACTTGTGACGCGCGCGTGACGCTCACGCGCGATGCTGAGGGCGTATCGGGGATACGCATGACGGTCGCACATATCTATACGGTGGCGTTCGAAGGCATCGAGGCGCGCGAGGTGGACGTGCAGGTCCATATCGGCGAGTCGGGCGGCAACGGCATCTTCAATGTCGTCGGCCTTGGCGACAAAGCGGTTGCCGAAAGCCGCGAACGCGTGCGCGCGGCGTTGACGGCCATCGGCCTTGCCATGCCGTTCAAGCGCGTGACGGTGAATCTGGCGCCCGCCGATCTGCCAAAGGAAGGCAGCCATTACGATCTTCCCATCGCGCTGGGATTGCTGGCGGCGATGGGCGTTCTGCCTGCGAGCGAACTCTCGGGCTATGTCGCGATGGGCGAGCTGTCGCTGGATGCACAAATAACGCCCGTCGCCGGTGTTTTGCCCGCGGCGCTCGCCGCGAGCGAAGCGGGACGCGGATTGATCTGCCCTGCCGCCTCGGGACCGGAAGCGGCGTGGGCGGCGGGCGTAGAGATCATCGCGGCGCCGTCGCTCATATCCATCGTCAATCACATGAAAGGCGCACAGGTCCTCAATCCGCCGAATGCGAAGATCGCCGAAGATAAGACGCTCATTCCCGATCTGCGCGATGTGAAGGGGCAGGAGACCGCGAAGCGCGCGCTCGAAATCGCGGCGGCGGGCGGACACAACATGCTGATGATCGGCCCGCCCGGTTCGGGCAAATCGATGCTCGCCGCGCGCCTGCCCGGATTGCTGCCGCCGCTGGATGCGCGCGAAGCACTGGAAATCTCCATGGTGCAATCGCTGGCGGGACAGCTTGCTGAAGGCGCGATCTCGCGGCGCAGGCCCTTCCGCAATCCGCATCATTCCGCGTCGATGGCGGCGCTGGTGGGCGGCGGTTTGCGCGTGAAGCCGGGTGAAGTGTCGCTCGCGCATCTGGGCGTGCTGTTTCTGGATGAGTTGCCGGAGTTCCAGCGCGGCGTTCTGGATTCCTTGCGCCAGCCCATC
>JBQCJO010000152.1:0-8624 GCA_051952735.1 Rhizomicrobium sp. | reverse complement strand
AATACACGTAGTCGATCGTCTTGTGGGGAGCCTCAAGCACGCGCCGCTTCTCCAGCTGCACGGATTGCAGCTGCGCTTCGAGCAAATTCAGGTCGGCGGCAGGAAGCGCCGCGAGCAGGCGGTTACGATGCTTTTTCATGGTGATGGTAGAGACTTCTATTCCAGTCAGATAATAGAAGGCCGAAATGCGCCCCAACGGCTGCAGACGACGAATCCGTTCCACTTCCGTTGATTGAATCTAGACGGAATAACTCTACTTCCTATCGCTTTCTCAGTACGGAAACGTACGGTAGTGCCAAACCGTTCCCATACGCGCAGGTGGCAACGTCGCGGCGAAATTGTGTCCGCCGCGCGCCGAGAAATCCGTGTACGGAATATGCTAGCTGAACGCCTGCAAGCCGGTCATCGCGCGGCCCATGATGAGCGCATGCACATCGTGCGTGCCTTCATAGGTGTTCACCGCTTCGAGATTCAGAACATGGCGGATGACGCCGTATTCGTCCGACACGCCGTTGCCGCCGTGCATGTCGCGCGCTTCGCGGGCGATGGCGAGCGCCTTGCCGCAAGTGTTGCGCTTCCAAAGCGAAATCGCCGGCGGCGCGGCACGTCCGGAATCCATCAGGCGGCCCAGATGTAATGCACCGGCGAGGCCGAGCGTGATCTCCGTCTGCATGTCCGCGAGCTTCTTCTGGATGAGCTGATTGGCGGCGAGCGGGCGGCCGAACTGTTTGCGCTCCATCGTGTAAGAGCGCGCGGCATGCCAGCAGGCTTCCGCGGCGCCCATCGCGCCCCAGGCGATGCCGTAACGCGCGCGGTTCAAACAACCGAACGGGCCGGAGAGACCGCGCACATTCGGCAGCAGGGCGGATTCCGGCACGATGCAATCTTCCAGAACAATCTCGCCCGTCACGCTCGCGCGCAGCGAGAACTTGCCTTCGATCTTGGGCGTCGAGAAACCTTTGGTGCCGCGCTCGACGATGAAGCCACGGATATCGCCGTCCAGCTTCGCCCACACCACCGCCACATCGGCGATCGGGGAATTGGTGATCCACATCTTGGCGCCGTTGAGGCGATAACCGTTCGCGTCTTTTGTCGCTTTCGTCACCATGCCGCCGGGATCGGAGCCGAAATCCGGTTCGGTCAATCCGAAGCAGCCGACGAATTCGCCGCTCGCCAGCTTGGGCAGATAGCGCATGCGCTGTTCTTCGCTGCCGTAAGCGAAGATCGGATGCATGACGAGTGAGTTCTGCACGCTCATTGCCGAGCGATAGCCCGAGTCCACGCGCTCCACTTCGCGCGCGACGAGGCCATAGCAGGTGTAGTTCAACTCGCCGCCGCCATATTGCTCCGGCAAGGTGCAACCGAGAAAGCCCATCTCTCCCATTTCGGTCATGATGGCGCGGTCGAACGTCTCGTTGCGGAATCCCAGCTTCACGCGGGATGCGAGCTTATCCTGGCAATAATCGCGCGCGCTGCTCTGCACCATGCGCTCCTGCTCGGACAGGTCTTCGTTCAGAAGAAGCGGATCGGTCCAGTCGAACGGATTGGATTCCAGACGGGCGGGGGCGTGGGCGGTTTTGTGTTCGGCGCTCATGGACATCACTCTTTGAAGAACTCAAGAACGGCGGCCTTATAGACCTTATCGCCCACCGCCGTCATGTGGTCGCGATTGGGCACGGTGACCGCGCGGCCATGGCCGAAAGCCGCAGCCAACGGGCCCGGCGGGCCGGTCAAAACATCCTTTTCGCCGCACACCACCAGCACAGGGCGTTCGGACCGCGCCAATTGCTCGCGCGAGAAAACATCGCGGCTGCCGCGCATGCAAGCTGCCAGCGCGCGGCGATCCTTGCCGGCCTGATCGGCGAAGGCGCGGAAATCGCGCGCCGTCTTGTTCGTGATGGTGGACGGATCGTCCACCAGAAGTGCATCGGCCACAGCGGAGCGGCGCTGCGGATCGGCCACCGCGCCTTCCGCCGCATTGATGTCGAGATAGCTTGCGCCCACACCCGCGATCACCACTTTGCTGAAGCGTTCGGGATGGCGCAGCAACAGCGACATACTGATATAGCCGCCCATCGAATAGCCCATCAGCAACGTCTCGCCGACACCGGCCGCCTGCAGCACGGTCAACACGTCGTCCGCCATGATCTCGTGGCTATAGGACGCAGGATCGTAAGGCCTGTCGCTTTCGCCGTGGCCGCGATTGTCCAGCGCGATCACTTTATAGCCCGCGCCCGTCAGCGTGTCGTACCAGCCGGGGTTCTTCCAATTCTGTTTGCGGTCCGACGCAAAGCCATGCACCAGCATGACGGGGGCACCCTCGCCCACCACGTCATAAGCGAGCTTCACGCCGTCTTTTGCAGTTGCGAATTGTGTCATCTGCACACCTGAAATGTCCGATCCGCCGGACCTTCGCAAAGCCGGTTCGGCCTGTCTATGATGCTGCGACGCTATTGCTGTGAGACCCAAAAACATGTCCCTGGAACAGTTGAAGAAAGACGTCTGCGCCGCCATCGACGGCATGAAGGCGGAGTTGCTGGATCTGAGCCACAGCATCCATCAGGAACCGGAGCTGGCGCTGCAGGAATTCAAATCGGCGGAGAAGCTTGCCAAGGCAACCGAACATCACGATCTGAAGGTTCAACGCGAAGCCTATGGTTTGAAGACGGCTTATGTATCGGAGTTCGGCGACAAGGGACCGAGCATCGCGATCCTTTCCGAATATGACGCCCTGCCCGGCATCGGTCATGCGTGCGGCCACAACATCATCGCGACATCGGGATTGGGCGCGGCACTGGGCCTTGCGAAATTGAACGGTCGCCTGCCCGGCCGCGTGCGTTATCTCGGCACGCCGGCGGAAGAGCGTTTCGGCGGCAAGGAAATCATCGCGCGCGAAGGCGCGTTCGAGAAAGTCGATGCGGCGATGATGATCCATCCCGCGAACATGAATCTGATGACGATGCCCTGCATCGCCATCTCGGAAGTGGAAGTCACCTATCACGGCCGCGCCGCACATGCCGCCGCCATGCCCTATCGCGGATTGAACGCGCTGGATGCCGTGGTGCAGGCCTATCAATCCATCGCGCAATTGCGCCAGCACATCAAGAACAACGAACGCATCCACGGCATCATCACCGAAGGCGGCCTTGCGCCGAACATCGTGCCGGAGCGCGCGGCGTGCCGCTTCTATGTGCGCGCAGTCGATGTGCATGAGCTCGCGCTTCTGAAAGCGCGCGTGCAGGCTTGCTTCGAAGGCGCGGCGGTAGCGACGGGCTGCAAAGTCGAAACCAAGTGGGGCGCGTCGGACTATCTCGACATGAAGACCAATTGGGCGATGGCGCAGGCTTATGAAGACAACGCCACGGCACTCGGCCGCGAGTTCTTCCCGATGAAGGATGTGCCGCCCGGTTTTGCGGGCTCCACCGACATGGGCAATGTCAGCCATCGCGTGCCGTCCATCCATCCGATGCTTGCGGTCGCGCCGTCGAATGTGATCATCCACAATGCCGAGTTCGCGAAATGGGCCGGATCGGGCAAAGGCGATCTGGCTGTGCTCGACGGTGCGAAATCGCTCGCGATGACAGCGCTGGATCTGATGATGACGCCGCGCCTTCTGGAAACCGCGAAGAAGGATTTCGAAGCGACGCGTGAACTTTCTGAAAAAGCGCTTGCCGCGTTGCATGATCCGGTGACCGATCATGTCCCGCATGCGCATGGCTGCGGATGCGCCTGAAATGAATACCTGGCTTCTGATCGCGGCGATCAACGGCGCACTCGCCGTAGCATTCGGCGCGTTCGGCGCACATGGCCTGCAAGGGCGAATCGATGCGCATGCCATCGAAGTTTTCGAGACCGGCGCGCGCTATCATATGTATCATGCACTCGCGATTGGTCTCGCTGCGCTCGCCGTCCGCAGCGGCGCTGCGTCAATGCCCGCTTCCGTCGCGGCAGGGTTTTTCCTCGCGGGAATTATTCTGTTTTCCGGCTCGCTTTATCTGCTGGCGCTTACCGGCGTGCGAAGTCTAGGGTTCGTGACACCGTTCGGGGGGCTGGCGTTCCTGGTAGGCTGGATCGCGCTGGCATGGGCGGCAACGAAAGTTGCGTAGATGCGGAAAGAGAAGATTCTTGTTGCGGGCGCAGGCATCGCGGGACTTGGTGCGGCGCTCGCACTAAGCGGTGAAACGCGCGATGTCGTTTTCGTCGATCGCGATCCGCCGCCGCCGGATACCTCGCCCGAAGAAGCCTTCGCGCATTGGGAACGCCGCGGCGCCACGCAGCTTCGCCATAGTCACGCATTCCTCGGCCGCCTCACTTCGCTGATCCGCGACCGTTATCCCGACCTGATGAAAGAACTGCTGGCGGAAGGCACGCGGCTGTTCGGTTTTGCCGAAGGCTTGCCGCCGAATCTAGAGAAGAAGTATGTCGCCGAGCCCAGCGACGCCGACCTGACTCTGCTGTTCAGCCGTCGCACCACGCTGGAACTCGTGATCCGCCGATACGCGGCGAAACTGCCGGGCATCACCTTCGTCACCGATGCCGGCGTACGCGGCCTGATCACGCGCAAGGAAAACGACAAGATCGTCGTCGAAGGCCTGAAGGTCGAACGGAACGGTGCCGTCGAAGACATGCGTGCCGACATCGTGATCGACGCGACGGGCCGCAACACCGTGTTCCCGGACTGGTTCCGCGCGGAAGGGGCCGTGGTGCGCGAGGAATCCAGCCCGTGCGGCATTCTTTATTTCACGCGCCACTATCGCTTGCGCGACGGACAAGAAGAGCCGCCGCGTGACGGCGTGCCGGGCGGCGGCGATCTGGGTTACATCAAATTTGGTGTGTTCATTGCTGACAACCGCCATTTCTCGGTGACGCTGGCGACGCCAGAAATCGAAACCGAAATGCGCATGGCGGTGATGAAGCCGGAAATCTTCGATGCCGTCTGCATGGCGTTGCCCGGTGCCGCGCGCTGGATGAACCCGGAACGCGCGGAACCGGTGAGCGCCGTCTATTCGATGGGCAGCCTTGAGAATGTGTGGCGGCATTATCTGAAAGACGGCGAGCCGCAGGTGCTGAACTTCTTCCCGCTCGGCGATGCCGCGGTGCGCACCAATCCGCTTTATGGCCGCGGCTGCTCCAGCGGCTTCGTGGAAGCGCATATCCTGCGCGCCACGCTGGATGCGACGCCCGATCCCATCGAACGTGCGAAGCTCTATGAACGCGACTTCGAAAAGGCCATCCGGCCCTATTTCGATTCCATGGTCACGCTCGACCTGCAGGCGATCCGCCGCGCCAAGAACGAACGCGATCCCGATTACAAGCCGCGCCTGCGCGCGCGCATCATGAAAAGCTTTACCGATGACGGCCTCATGCCGGCGCAACGCGCGCATGTTTCGGTGAGCCGCGCCCTGTCGCGCGTCTTCCACATGCTGGATGAGCCAACGGCGTTCATGAAGCGGCCCGAAATTATGGCGCGTATTCTCGCGACCTGGGCGACGCCCAAATCCGTCAAAGAAGCGCGCGATTATTATCCGCCGAAAATGGGGCCCGAACGTCACGAGATGTTCGCGCGCCTCAATCTCGCGGGCTGACAAAACAAAACTCTGGGAGATGACGATGCTGGATATGCCGACGCCGAAAATGGTGAAGACCAACGGCATCGAGATGGCCGTGTATGAGGCTGGACCGAAAGACGGCGTGCCCGTCGTGTTCTGCCACGGCTTTCCCGAACTGGCGTTTTCGTGGCGCTACCAGATCAAGGCGCTCGCCGATGCGGGCTTTCACGTTTTGGCGCCGGATCAGCGCGGCTATGGCCTCACCTCGCGGCCCGAGAAGATCGAAGATTACGACATGAAGCATCTGACCGACGATCTGGCCGGGATGCTGGATGCGTTCGGCATCGATAAAGCCGTGTTCGCCGGGCACGACTGGGGCGGCATGGTCGTGTGGCAGATGGCGATCTATCAGCCCAAGCGCGTGTCCGGCGTTATCGGCGTGAACACGCCGTTCCTGCCGCGCCCGCCGGTCGATCCCATCATGGCGATGCGCGCCATGTATGGCGAGAATATGTACATCGTCTATTTCCAGCAACCCGGCGTCGCCGATGCGCTTCTGGCGAAAGACACCGGCAAGGCGTTCCGCTTTTTCATGCGCAAGGGCGGGCCGACCGCCGCGGAATACGCCAAGCTTCCGCAGGAACAGCGCAACCTTGAACTCGTCCATGCGCTGCAATCCGATGAAAGCCTGTGGCCCGGCCAATTGGTAATGCCGAAAGAAGAGCTACAATTCTTCATCGACACGTTCCAGAAAACGGGCTTCACCGGCGGCATCAACTGGTATCGCAATTTCACCCGCAACTGGGTGGAGAGCGGCACGATGGAGCAGCGCGTGACCGTGCCCGGCCTTATGATCATGGCGGAAGACGACGTGGTGCTCTCCCCCGCCATGGCAGACGGCATGGAACGCTTCGTGCCGGATCTGGAGAAAGTGCTCATCAAGAAGTGCGGGCACTGGACGCAGCAGGAGCATCCCGAAGAAACCAGCACCGCCATGATCACATGGCTGAAGAAGCGCTTCACCAAATGAGTGCCGATACCGTTTTCACCATCGCCAATAACGGCATCCTGATCTTCTGGCTGCTGTTGATCGTGGCGCCCAGGTGGAAGGGAACGGATCTGCTGGTGCATTCGATGGCGGTGCCGGTGGTGATCGGCCTCACTTATGCGTGGCTCATCGCCCGCGCCTTCCTGGGCGAAGGTGCGCCCGGCGCCAGCTTCTCGTCGCTGGCGGGCGTGATGTCGTTCTTCACCTCGCCGGTGGCGGCGACAGCGGGCTGGATTCACTACCTCGTGTTCGACCTGTTCATCGGTGCGTGGGAATCGCGTGATGCCCAGCGCCGGGGCATACCGCATTGGGCCGTCATTCCCTGCCTGATCGTGACACTTCTGTTTGGGCCGATCGGCTTCCTGCTCTATCTCATCCTGCGCATGGCGCTCGGCAAAGGCGGATTTTCGCTTCGGGAAACGCCCGCCTAGCTTCAGCCCGCACGAGGCGCCCGCTAGACTGCGCAAATCATGGACGGCGCAGCCGACACGTTCTCCTATGCAGAGCCGACCGATCCGCGCCTGAAGCGGTTCATCATTCGCATGATCGAGCGGATGACGGGCCAGCCGTGCCTGAAATCGCTCTATGACGAGCGCTTCTCACGCCGACTGCCGGGCGAAAGTTTCTGGGATCTGGCGATCCGTCTGCTAGACCTGCATGTCGCCACGAACGAAGACGCGTTGGCCCGCGTGCCGAAGACGGGGCCGCTGGTCTTCGTCGCCAATCATCCCTTCGGCGTGCTGGATGGCGTCATCATCTGTCATCTGGTCAATCGCGTGCGGAGCGATTTCCGCATCCTCACCAACGCAGTTCTGAATCGCGCGGATGAGGTGAAGGAGTTTCTGCTGCCGGTGGATTTCACGGAAACCGACGCGGCGCTGCAGACCAATCTCAAATCCCGCGCGGCGGCGAAGCATCACCTGCTGAATGGCGGTTGCCTGATCGTGTTTCCCGCCGGCGGTGTTTCCACGACGCCCAAGCTTTGGGACAAGCGCGCCGTGGATGCCGAGTGGAAGAACCTCACCGCGAGACTGATTTCGCAAGGCAAGGCATCTGTGGTGCCGGTGTTCTTTGCCGGGCAGAACAGCCGGTTGTTCCAGCTTGCCAGCCATCTCTCCATGACCCTGCGGCTCTCGCTGCTGTTCAAGGAGGTGCATGACAGTATCGGTCATGAGGTGGTGGTGCGCGTGGGTGACGTCATTCCGTTCCAGACGCTTGCCGGAATCGAAGACCGGCAGCAGCTGATGAATGTGCTGCGCGAGGCGACCTATGCGCTGGGCAAGGGCTTGCCGTCCAAGCGCAGACGCGCCAAACAGTTGAAATGACCAGTAAGCCGCGCGTCGGCCTTTTCGTCACCTGTCTTGTCGACCTGATGCGGCCCTCCGTGGGCTTCGCGGCGGTGAAGCTTCTGGAACAGGCGGGCTGCGAGGTCATCGTTCCCGAAGCGCAAACCTGTTGCGGCCAGCCCGCGTGGAATTCCGGCGCGGACAAGGATGCCGCCGCCATCGTGCGCGCCGTGGTCGATGCGTTCGAGGGTTTCGACTATGTGGTAGCACCGTCCGGCTCCTGCGGCGGCATGATTTCAAAGCATTATACTGAAGCCCTGCGCGACGATCCCGTCTATCTCCCGCGCGCCAAGGCGCTTGCCGCGAAGACGCATGAGTTGACCTCGTTTCTCGTGAATGTGCGCGGCATGAAGAGCGTATCCGCGCGGTGCGCCACGCGCGCCTGTTACCACGACAGTTGCTCCAGCCTGCGCGAGATGAAAGTGAAGTCGCAGCCGCGGCAGTTGTTGGCGAGCGTGGAAGGTTTTGAACTTGCCGAACTGAAAGATCCGGACGTTTGCTGCGGCTTCGGCGGGTTGTTCAGCGTGAAATATCCCGACATTTCCGAACGCATGGCCGACGACAAGATCGCGGATGTGCAATCGACAGGCGTTCAACTGCTTGTCGGCGGCGATCTTGGCTGCCTGCTGCATCTGGCGGGCCGCATGGAACGGCAGGGCAAGCCGGTAAAGGTTCGTCACG
>JBQCJO010000151.1:0-8722 GCA_051952735.1 Rhizomicrobium sp. | reverse complement strand
CGGTGCGGTTTGCGTCTGGGCCAGCGCGGGCACAGCGGCGAACAAGGCAACGGCAGCAACGCCGCCGAGGACTTTAGCGTGGATGCTCATTCCAAAATTCCTTTCAGACGGCCCGTGGTAATTCACGATAGCCAGAAGCCCCCGCTCGTATCGAACGCCTGACCTGGGTTGTGTGTTCCCTGAGATGCAAAAAGCCGGTGTGATGTCACACCGGCTTCTCGCAACTGCAAAACCGGAACGCGATCACATGTATGTCGCGCCCGGCAGGTTCCAGAAATCGGCGCGCGTCATATCCGTGTAGAGGACCTTGTTCGCAGCATCGAAACGGAAATCGCCCGGAGCTGCCCAAACCGAAACACGATGGTTGAGGGCGACTTCGATGCGGATCGGACGTCCATCGACACCGATCGCGACGTTGCGCACGCGGCCGATCCAGCGTCCATCCGGGCCTTCGATCGGCGCGTTGGCGAGCTGGTGCGAGGCCTCCGCCAACATGTTCAGCCGCACCAGATGCGCATCTTCGTAGCGATACGGATAGGCGCGCGGATAATCGGTGAAATAGTAGCGCGCTTCGTCGTAGCGATGGATGTTGCGCTCATAGTGACGGCGTTGCGCTTCGTAGCGCGCGCGGTCCTGCGCATATTGATCCATCTGATCCTGATATTGCGCCTGGCGCGCCTGGTTCTCCGAAGACGGCGCGACGGTGCTGCCGCCCTGACCGTTCAGCGAGTCCGGCGAAGCGGTGGTGCCGCCTTGCGCGGATTCGTTGAGACGGGAAGTCTCCGCCTTTTCGGCGGGCGTGGAAACTTGCGGCGGGTTACCTGAATATTGTGCGAAACCGGGCGCCGCGAAGCTGCCGGCAAACGCAAGAGCGGCGACGCCGCCCAAAATAAGAGTTCTGACTTTCATTTCGCTCTCCTGCCAATGCCGAAGGGGAACCCCGTTGCGGCGGTCGGCAGAGAAACGCGTGTTTGGAAACCCGGTTCCGGAAACGGTAACCAAGAGTTATCCGCGCGGGCGGGAACCTTTTTGGGACTCGCAACACATCCGCGAAAGCGGTTAGCCGGCGGCGATATATTCGCGCAGCGATTGCGCTTCCATGACGGTTTCGCTGATGCGCGTCTTCACGACATCGCCGATCGAGACCAGTCCGGTGATCTGATCCTCTTCCACGACCGGCACATGCCGGAAGCGGCCGCGTGTCATCAATTCCATCAGCTCATCCACGGAGTCGCCTTCGCAGCAGGTGGCCACGGAGCGCGTCATGTATTTCGCCACCGATTGCGGCAGCGCATTCACGCTCGCCTGGGCCAATGCGCGAATGATGTCGCGCTCGGAGAGAATGCCCGCCAACGATCCGTCGCGTTCGCGCACGACCAGCGCGCCGATGCGCTTGCTCGCCAGGAGGCGCGCGGCTTCCGACAACGTGGCATCGCTGGTGATGGAGAAGACTTCGCGGCCCTTGTCGCGAAGGATATGTCTGACCTGCATGTGCGCCTCCAGGCTGGAATGGCTTCCAGCGGAACGGTCCGGCGCACCGCACATCCCGACTGCGCGGCCTTGCCCCGAGGCCTTTCGCAGTTCTGCGGCGAGCCTTGCGGCCCGCAGTCATGGGATGCTGCGCCCGGCCAATGACCTTTTCAAGAACAACAGACGGTCACAGCGAGGGTGACTCCCGAGTCAATTTCCGTGGGAACCCTATTGAAGGGCGGCTTTTTCAGCACAATTTGAGTCATTGGCGGAATCGCGGTCCTCGCGATTCTCTTGGAGGGCACAATGAATATCACCAGCAGGCTGACGCTCGCCGCGATCGCGGCGGCCGTGTTGTTCCTTTTGTTCGGCATCAACGGCACCTGGTACACGGTCGATCAGGGCGAGCGCGCGGTGTTGCTGCGCTGGGGCCAGGCGGTCAGCGTCGAAGGACCCGGCCTGCACTTCAAGCTGCCGTTCATCGAGTCCGTCGTGAAGATGAGCGTGCGCGAGCAGAAGGAAGAATTCAAACAACAGGCCTATTCGCAGGATCAACAGCCCGCGACGGTGGAGGTGAGCGTGAACTACCGCCTGCCCGATGCCAATGTGCTCGACGTCTATACGCGTTACGGCACCGCCTATCCCGCCATTCTTATCGACACGCAATTGCCGCGGCGCATGAAAGAGGTGTTCGGCCTGTTCAGCGCGCAGGCGATGATTCAGGACCGCACCAAGCTTGGCGCCGAAGTGGAGAAATCGCTGGAAAGCGCGCTCGACAATCGCGGTATCCAGATCGTGTCGGTACAGGTCGAGGATGTCTCCTTCTCGGACGCCTATGAAACAGCCGTCGAAAGCCGCATGCGCTCGGTCGTCGCGCAGTATCAAGCGGAAGCCGAAAAAGCCCGCCGCATCACCAACGCCGACGCTGCCGCGTATGAAGTCAACGCGGCCGCCGATGCACAGGCGCATGCCATCGCAGTGAAAGGCCAGGCCGAAGCGCAGGCGATTAAGGCGCGCTCCGACGCGCTGCAATCCAATCCCAATCTTGTGGCCCTCACGGCGGCGGAGAAATGGAACGGCATTCTGCCAACGACGATGGTGCCGGGCGGCTCGGTGCCTTTCGTGCCGATCCCAAGATAAGAAGCATTCGCAGAAGGTTGCTGTTGGAACTTTTACAACCCGCCGGCGTTTTTTCGCTGGCGGGCGTTCCACATTCGGCGAATGCTCCCCACGAAATTCACGCGACCCCGAGGAGAATTCCATGGCCGACAAGCCCGATCCCAGCAAGCCTTTCCTGTCCGACGTGAAGACGTTGCGCGAACGTGCGCGCAAGCATTTGGAGAAAGGCGCGGTTACCTCCACCTATGTCGGCGACGTCGATAAGACGATTGAAATCCTGCAGAGCGTTCTGGCCACGGAAATCGTCTGCACGCTGCGTTACCAGATGCATGCCGTCGCTGCGGCCGGCATTTCCAGCGATGGCGTGAAGGAAGAATTCGCCACCCACGCGAAGGAAGAATGGGAGCACGCGACGGAAGTGGCGGAGCGGATCAACCAGCTCGGCGGCAAACCCAATTTCAGCCCGGAAGGCATCCTTTCGCGTTCAGCATCCGAATACGGCAAGCAGGACCTCAATCTCGTCGAGATGATCAAGGAGAACCTGGTCGCGGAACGTATCGCCGTGGATCACTACCGCGAATTGATCCGCTATTTCGGAAACGACGATCCGACGACCGCGCATATGATCAAGACGATCCTTGCGGTCGAGGAAGAGCACGCCAACGACATGCACGATCTTCTGGTGGCCCATGAAGGCCGCCCGATGCTGAAGGAATAATCAGTCCAGCATTTTTTCGAGCGTGGAAAGCTCGTCCGCTTCGCGGGCGGGCTTGTCCCACCTTATGCGGCTGATGCGCGGGAAGCGCATGGCGACGCCGGATTTATGACGCGTCGAGCGCTGCAAGCCTTCGAAGGCCACTTCCAGAACCAACCCGAAATCCTTGTTGGCCTTCACCGAGCGCACCGGACCGAACCGCTCGATGGTGTTGTCGCGCACGAATTTGTCGATCTGCTTCAGCTCTTCATCCGTAAACCCAAAATAGGCTTTTCCGACCGGCGTCAGCCCGCGGTCGCCATTCGCGTCCTCGCGCCAGACGCCGAACGTGTAGTCCGAATAGAAGCCGCTGCGTTTGCCGTGACCGCGCTGGGCATACATCAGCACCGCGTCGATCAGATGCGGATCGCGCTTCCACTTGAACCACGGGCCTTTCGGGCGGCCGGCTTCGTAGACGGAATCCCAGCGCTTCAGCATCAATCCCTCGGAGATTTCCGGATCGCCTTTGGGTGGATGCGCGCGCAGCTTCGCCAGTTCGTCCCAGCTTTGGAATGGCTGCAGCGGTGAAAGATCGATGCGGTCTGACTTCTCGCGGGCGATGAATTTCTCCAACGCTGCACGGCGTTCCTTGAAAGACAGGCCCCGCATGTCCTTCTCGCCGTCGAGTAGGATGTCGTACGCGCGAATGCCGGCAGGATATTTCGCCATCAGCGCGAGATCGACTTTCTTGCGGTTCAAGCGCTGCTGCAAATCGCCGAAAGAGAGCACCTTGCCCTTCTTCATCACCAGCAATTCGCCGTCGATCACGCCTTCCTGACTCAGTGCTTCCAGAACATCGGGAAAGCTTGCGCCGATGTCATCGCCCGTTCGGCTGAAGAGACGGCGCTGTCCGCGCTCGTTCACGGCCTGCACGCGGATGCCGTCCCATTTCCACTCGGCGACATAGTCCTTCGCGGTGTAGTTCGCGAAATCCTTCTCCTCGTCGATCGCCTGCGCCAGCATCACCGGGCGGAAACGGCCCGGATGATCGGCGCTCGGCTTCTCGCTGCGCTTCTCCAGCCACGCAAACAGATCTTCGTAAGGCGGCTCGAGTCCGTGCCAGATTTCTTCGATCTCGCTCACCTCCACGCCGCCCATGTCGGCGCAAGCCTGTTTGGCGAGCCGCGCGGAGACGCCGACGCGCAAGCCACCGGTGAGCAACTTCAGAAGCGCCCACCGCCCATCCGCATCCAACGCATCGAGCCAGCCTTCGAGGAGCTTCTGCACCTCGCCGCGCGTGGCGCCGCGCAAGGCATCCACCACTTCGCCCAGCTCCGGCTCACGATTGGCGCCAGGCTTCGCCGGCCATACCAGCGAGACGGTCTCCGCCAGATCGCCGACATAGTCATAGGACAGCGCGAACAATTGCGGATCGAGCCGCGCTTCCACCGCTTTGCGTATAAAGGCCGGTTTTGCTGCATCAAATGAAAGGGCACCGGTCAGCGATGCCAGCGCCCAGCCGCGATCCGGATCGAGCTGCTCGCGCAGAAAATCGCGCACCAGTACCAGCTTGCCATTGCGCTGCGGCGTGAACGCGAGACGGTCGAGCAGATGGGCGAAGGCTTTCACGCTTCGCCCTCGTCTTCGTCATAGCCTACCAGCGACAACGCCCGCGCCTTCTGTCCCTTCAATTCGCACCAACGCAGCAGCGCTTCCTCGCCGCCATGCGTGATCCACACTTCGCCGGGTGCGACTTCGCCGATGGTGAGCGTCAACTCGTTCCAGTCGGCGTGATCGGAAATGACAAGCGGCAATTCCACCTGCCGCTGGCGCGCGCGCGCTCGCACGCGCATCCAGCCGGAAGCGAACGCGGGAAGCGGATCGGCAAAACGGCGCGACCACTTGTCGTCGATGGACGATGGCGGCGCGATCACGATGGCGCCGGCGAAATCCTTCTTGGCGCCCTTCTCCACCGTCGCCGGTTCGAGCGGCCCCAGATCGACGCCGAATCTTTCATACAGCGTGTTCATGCTCTGCATCGCGCCGTGGACAAAGATGGGCTTGTCGTATCCGGCTTCGCGCAGCAGGCGCAGGATGCGTTGCGCCTTGCCCAGCGAATAAGCGCCGACAAGATGCGTGCGCTCGGGAAATTGCTTCACCGATTTCAGCAGCCGCGCGACTTCATCCGACGCATCGGGAAAGTTGAACACCGGAATGCCGAAGGTCGCTTCGGTGACGAACACATCGCACGCCACCGGCTCGAAGGCCGGGCATGTCGGATCGCGGCGGCGCTTGTAATCCCCGGACACAACGAAAGTCATTCCCTTCGTCTTGATCACCACCTGCGCCGAGCCCAGCACATGGCCCGCCGGCACGAGCGAAACTTCCACACCGTCGCGTTCTATCTTCTGCCCATAACGCAGCGCCGTCGTCGAACCGGCGAAATTCTCGCCATAGCGCGCGGCCATGATCGCCAGCGTCTCTGCTGTCGCGAGCACGGTGCCGTGCCCCGAACGCGCATGGTCGGAATGGCCGTGGGTGATGACCGCCCGCTCCACCGGGCGGACCGGGTCGATGTAGAAATCGCCTGCGGCGCAGTAGAGGCCCGCGGGCTTGGGGCAAAGGATGGTTTCGGGCTTGGGCATGGGCGTTTCAGATGATAACGCGCCTGGCCGCCCACAAGTGGCATCAGCCGCTTTGGGTCCAAGCCCTTGAGGCGCCGGGGGATTTGGGGCAAAAGGCCCCGGCTTCGGCGCCAAGGACACGTTAGCACGTGCCATATATAAGGTGCCGGATCAGCGGAGCTGTGGCCGAGAGGCTGAAGGCGGCGGTTTGCTAAACCGTTATACGGTTGAAAAGCCGTATCGAGGGTTCGAATCCCTCCGGCTCCGCCAGTTTCCTACCTTTTTTGCTCCATTTGCAGCGGGCCGAGCGCGGCCTGTTTGAGCCCGTCCAACCCCATAGTCTCGCCATAGTCTCAACCGCATTTTGAGCGAGAGACACGGAAGCGCAAGGACGAACACGCGCGCCCATGCTTGCGCCTGCCGTTGAGCGGGGTGGGGAATCAATTTCAACTATCCGCGCCTAGGTACGTCAAAACCGAGGCTCGCGAGCCTCCTTAGATGGAGACCGCGATGCTGCTATCGAAGAAGCAGGTGCGTGAGATGGTTTTGTACTCTTTCGCCCACATAGATCGGCTGGAAAAAGCGGGGAAGTTTCCCATTCGGGTTCGTCTCGGCCAAGGCCGGGTCGGCTATGTGAGGGAAGAGATCGAGGCCTGGGTGCGCGCCCGTATTGCTGAACGCGATGAAGCACTGACCTCCCGATAAGGGAGCGGGCGGTCACTGTCCAAGGTGGCCGCCCTTTTCTCTACCAATCGATGCGCCAACACGATTGGTAAGGCGCGATTGGTACGCCTTCCCGCATCATAGGCGCGCATGACTGATCGCTCGCAGGGCGCATACTGCCCCGACTCTCTTGTCTGTTGTTCTAAGAACAAGCACCGCTAGACGAAAGAATGCGGATCGCGCGCGAGCACGCGCGCCTCTACGCGATAGTGGTTTCTCTTACGCCGGTCCTGCTCGTGGTCTTGGCGATCTAGGATCGACTCAGATACATGAACGGCAATGGCAGCGGGGGCATTGCCAGTTCTTCGTCGCGTGCTTCGGCGCTTGCAAATGGCGCGCACGCCCGCATCCGTACTTCGCGTTTTCTCCGCCTCCGATTTCGTTTGTGATTTTGGGGATAGCGACAATGCAATTCATCGATCCGCCTTGGTGGTTTCTCGGCGCTCTGTTTCTCGCTCTTTGCGCGGCATACCAAGCGAGCGTAAGCCGCGCTTATCCTTTCGGCGGCGCGTTCGCTTCGCTTTTTGAAAAACCACAGTGGCAGATGGCCCTCTTGGTCCCTGCCTACGCCATCGGGTTCGTGATCCTCATCCCGCTCCACCTGCGGCGGTATTTCGTGTTCATAAGCGAAGCCCAGCAGATGAACGATCTGGCAGGTCGCGTCGCCGAATATCTCCGCCATCTGCCACCTTCGTATCGGTATGGCAGCTTGTGGGCAGCCTTTGTGGCGGGCAGCTTCCGAGCACAGCTTGAGGACGAACGCAAAACCAGCGCGTATACGGACGTTGCCAAGGAATTCCACTTGGCGGGGCCTATCTCCTACCTAAGGGCGATGGTTGGCCCAGACGTTCCTTACGGTGTCGGTACGATCTACCTCAACGCGTGGGACCGGCTGGAAAAGAAGCTACCGCGCTACGTTGCGGAGCCGATGGTGTTCACGACGGCGCTCTCCTCCGTGTGCGATAGCGCCATGATCGACAGCTTCTTCCACGCGTTCGAGCGCGAAGATCGCATGCTTTGGAGCGTGTTCAGCACTTATACGCAAAACTGGTATGCCGCGCGGACGGCTATCGAGGAGCGCATCTATCCTAAGGAAAGCCGCTGCCATATCGAGCAACTGATAGAGGGCACGGGATATGAGACGATGTTCTCGCCGAGCATTGAAGTGCCCGTCTCAATTCCAAAGGAATTGAGATTTGAAGGCGTATGGGTAATCGCCCCACCGGGGCGCGGCAAGACAACGCTTCTGTCCCGTTTGCTCGCCAATGATTTGAACGAGGTGCGTAACAAGTGCGCCAGCATTATCCTTATGGACAGCAAGGGCGATCTCATCGACCACGCCCGCCGTCTCAAATATTTCGGGAAGGATGGGGAGCTCGAAGACCGGCTCGTGCTCATTGAGCCCCGGCCCGACCTCGCCATAAATCCGCTCGATCTCGGCTCCTCGCAAGGCCAGACGCTTTCGCTCTGCGAATATATCCTTGATGCGCTGCTCGATACCGAAACGACGCCCAAGCAAGGCGCAGTCTTCCGGCGCGTGCTCATCGCCATGCAAGCGATACCCGATGCCAATTTTCAGACCTTCCTCGCGTTTCTGAAGGATTGGAGGCCGTTTGAGCCGCATCTTAGCCAGCTTGACCCCGACGACCGCGACTTCTTCCTGAACGGCTCCTATGACGGCAAGGATTATCGCGGCACGCGCGAGGAGCTTCACTGGCGCATCGACGCCCTGATGACCAAGGTGCCGCTCCTTCGCAAGATGTTCAAAGCCACCGAAACCCGCATCGATATCGCCAAGGAAATGGACTCGGGCAAGGTCATCATCATCGACAATTCGGCGGCGATACTCGGTGCAGGGTCCGAGTTTTTCGCCCGCTTTTTCGTGGCGCTTGTGCTTGCAGCGGGACAGCAGCGCGCGGGACGACGCGCGGCTGAAAAGCTGCCGTGCTATTTCTACATGGATGAGTGCCACACGGTCGTCGCGCGTGATCCAAGTACCGCGTCCATACTCCAGCAATGCCGGTCGCAGAAGATCGGCCTCGTGCTCGCGCACCAGCAGATGTCCCAGATCAAACTCGATGACGTGAAAGGA
>JBQCJO010000150.1:0-2867 GCA_051952735.1 Rhizomicrobium sp. | reverse complement strand
CTCGCAATTCACCGGACGCGAGCCTGATCAGGACCGTTATGACTTCGACACGCCGAAGTTCGATTCAACGGCGCTGCGGCTATCGTGGAATCCAAGCGAGAACTGGTCGCTGCAAGCATCGTGGGGTTACCTGAAAAGCCCCGAACAACTGGAGCCGGATCTCAACGAAAACCGGTTCACCGCCAGCGCCACCTATGTGAAACCGCTGGGCGAAGGCAGTTCGTTTGCCGCGACGCTGGCCTGGGGCCTGAAGAAGGAAAGCGACGGGAGCGATCTCAACGGCCTGATCGCGGAAGCGGAATACAAGCCTGCCGATCTGTGGACGATCTTCGCGCGCGCGGAGTGGGTGCAGAACCGCGAACTGTCCGCCACCGGCGACACCGAGGATGCCAGCGCCATCACCATCGGCGGCATCAAGGACTGGCGCGTGGCCGAGCATTGGAAATTTGGTGTTGGCGCGCTTTACGCCTTCGATTTTGCACCGCACGCGGTGCCGAGCTATGGCGGCAGCCCCCACGGCACGATGGCGTTCGTGCGCGTGGTGGTGGAATGATTTTCCTCCCCCGTTTTACCGGGGGAGGAAAGATTAGTGGATCGCGTGGCTGGGTGGTTCGGGAGCGAAGACATCGTCGCCGATGTCGAACGATTGCCCATCGATGGTGAGGCCGGTTTTGCCGGCGCTCACCTTCACCTCTTGCCCGTCGCCGATGCGGCCTTCGAGCAGAAGCTGCGCCAGCGGATCCTGCAAGCGGCGCTGGATGACGCGCTTCAGCGGACGCGCGCCATACACCGGATCGTAACCGGAATCCGCCAGCCAATCGCGCGCCTTCTTGTCGAGGGCGATCGTGATCTTGCGATCCGCGAGCAGCTTGCCCAGACGCGCGATCTGGATGTCGACGATCTTGTCCATGTTCTGCCGCGTGAGGCGGTGGAAGATGATGATCTCGTCCAGACGGTTCAGGAATTCGGGGCGGAAATGTCCGCGCACGACCTCCATCACTTTCGCACGGGCGGCCTTGTTGTCATCGCCCACCATGAACTCGGTACCGAGGTTTGAGGTCAGGATGATCACGGTGTTCTTGAAATCCACCGTGCGGCCCTGCCCGTCGGTCAGACGGCCGTCGTCGAGAACCTGCAGCAGCACGTTGAACACGTCGGTGTGCGCCTTCTCGACTTCGTCGAACAGGATCACCTGATAGGGACGGCGCCGCACCGCTTCGGTGAGCACGCCGCCTTCTTCATAGCCGACGTAACCCGGCGGTGCGCCGATGAGGCGGGCGACGGAATGCTTTTCCATGAACTCGCTCATGTCGATGCGCACCAATGCGGTGTCGTCATCGAACAGGAACGCAGCAAGCGCTTTGGTAAGCTCGGTTTTGCCGACGCCCGTGGGGCCGAGGAACAGGAACGAGCCGATGGGACGGTTCGGGTCCTGCAATCCGGCGCGCGCGCGGCGCACGGCGTTAGAGATCGCCTTCACGGCTTCGTCCTGACCGACGACGCGGTTCTCGAGCGACGATTCCATGTGAAGCAGCTTCTCGCGCTCGCCTTCCAGCATCTTGTCGACCGGGATACCGGTCCAGCGGGAAACGACCTGCGCGATGTTCTCCGGGGTTACCGCCTCGTTGACGAGCGCCGCCTGGTTCTTGGAGTCGATTTCCGCGATCCGCTTTTCAAGCTGCGGGATCACGCCATAGGTAAGCTCGCCCGCTTTGGCGAAATCGCCTTTGCGCTGCGCAACTTCCACTTCCGCGCGGGCGCGGTCGAGCTGTTCCTTTGCCGACTGAACGTCGGAGACGGACTTTTTCTCTTCCTGCCATTTGGTGGTGATGGTGTCGGACTTCTCTTCAAGCTCCGCCAGATCGTGCTCCAGAGTCTGGAGACGGTCTTTCGACGCTTTGTCGTTCTCTTTCTTCAGCGCCTCGCGCTCGATCTTCATCTGCACGATGCGGCGGTCGAGTTCGTCCAGTTCTTCCGGCTTGGAATCCACCTGCATGCGCAGGCGCGATCCGGCCTCGTCCATCAGGTCGATGGCCTTGTCCGGCAGGAAGCGGTCGGTGATGTAGCGGTTGGAGAGCGTTGCCGCCGCCACGATCGCCGCATCGGTGATGCGCACGCCGTGATGGACTTCGTACTTTTCCTTCAAGCCGCGCAGGATCGAGATGGTGTCTTCCACCGTCGGCTCGGTGACGAACACCGGCTGGAAGCGCCGCGCCAGCGCCGCATCCTTCTCGATATATTTGCGATATTCATCGAGCGTGGTCGCGCCGACGCAATGCAGCTCGCCGCGCGCCAGTGCAGGCTTCAGGAGGTTGGACGCATCCATCGCGCCTTCCGCTTTGCCCGCGCCGACCAGCACATGCAATTCGTCGATGAACAGAACGATCTTGCCCTGCGCCGCGGTGATCTCGTTGAGGACAGCCTTCAAGCGCTCCTCGAACTCGCCGCGGAATTTGGCGCCCGCGATCAGCGCGCCCATGTCGAGCGCCATCAGCTTCTTGTCGCGCAGGCTTTCGGGCACGTCGCCATTGACGATGCGCAGCGCGAGGCCCTCCGCAATCGCGGTCTTGCCGACGCCGGGCTCGCCGATGAGCACGGGATTGTTCTTGGTGCGGCGCGCGAGAACCTGAATCGTGCGACGGATTTCCTCGTCGCGGCCGATGACGGGATCGAGCTTGCCGGAGCGCGCGACCTCGGTGAGATCGCGGGCATATTTCTTCAGCGCGTAATAAGCGTTTTCGGCCGTGGCGCTGTCGGCCGTCTTGCCCTTGCGGAAATTGGTCACGGCCTCGCGCAGTTGCTTGAGCGTGATGCCCGCGGCCTTGAGAACGGGTTCCGATTCCTTGCCCGACAAGGCGGACAACATG
>JBQCJO010000149.1:0-2388 GCA_051952735.1 Rhizomicrobium sp. | reverse complement strand
TGATGTCCTTGGCTTCGACAGAAGCGATAGCCTTCCCGGCCTTGGACACGCGCACCGCGACGACGGCCGGCAAAAGGCCGGAAAGTTTGGCGAGCTTGATGGCGGCTGCGAAGCCCGTCGGCAATTTGGCACGCTCCGCCTCGAACGGTCCCTTCATCGGTTCGGTCATGTCGAATGTCGGATCGGCGATGGCGCGAAGTCCTTCGGCCGTCGCTTTCGCATCGAGCGGCAGCGCCACAACGTCGGATGTATAGAGTCTGATCTTCAATGTGCGCGCGCGTGCATGCGTCAGCACGAGGTGCAGGTCTTTAACCGTTTTGCGCACCGCTTTGAGTGTCGCATCGCGCAGTGTTTCGACGGCGTATGCGATCACGATTTCGCGACCGTTCTTTACGATAACCGGTTTACCTTCGCGCAGTGCGTGCGCGGCGCGTTCAACGGAGCCCGTGCTTTGCAGGGGCTTTCGCGGGCGCTTGGTTCTGCGGGGCGCGGGTTTCTGCTTACCCCGTCGCGGGTTCGGTCTTGGCGATCGGGCCATGATCCCCACATACACCGGCAGTCAAAAACCGGGTAGAGTTCGCCTGTCCATAGCTTTCATAGGGATTAGGAATGCCAAGCGCCAAACGGGTTCTTCTGGTTGACGACGACGAGATGTTGAGACGCTCGCTGGCCGAGCAGCTTGCGGCCACGGGCGAGTATGCGCCGGTGGAAGCCGGTTCCGTCGCGGAAGGCCGCTTGAAGGCGAGAGAAGGCCTCTACGAGTTCATGATCCTCGATGTGGGATTGCCCGATGGCGATGGCCGCAAACTCTGCCGCGCGTTGCGCGATGATGGTGTTTCCTGCCCGATCGTTTTGCTGACCGCTGCGGACAGCGATGCCGATACGATCGAAGGCCTGGAATCCGGCGCCAACGACTATGTCACCAAGCCGTTTCGTTTCGCGGTGCTGATGGCACGCATCCATGCGCATTTGCGCAATCACGAGCAAAGCGAGGACGCGGTCTATCGCATCGGCCCTTACACATTCCGTCCAAGCGCGAAGCTTCTGATCGATCCGACGGAAAAGAAAATTCGGCTGACGGAAAAGGAAACCAATATCCTGAAGTTCCTCTATCGCTCCGGCGACACGGTGGCGCGCGAGACGCTCTTGCATGAAGTGTGGGGCTACAATCCGGCCGTCACCACGCACACGCTGGAGACTCACATTTATCGCCTGCGGCAGAAGATCGAGAACAATCCGGGCCAGGCGCAAATCCTCGTCACAGAGAGTGGTGGTTACCGTCTCGTCGCCTGACGGGCGGTTCCGAAGAACGCCTGAATTCCTGGAAATTCCGGCCATCCGGCGCTATTTTGTTCTCCTGCACGGATGGCATCTCGGCCTTGCAAAATTACCGTTCTGTGCGCACGAGTGGGGACAGCCTATCTGTCCCTGTGAGCGGGGAAGGCCGGTCAAGGAGACCTGAAATACCATGCAGAACAGGATGAAATCTTTCTTCGGCGGTGCGGCGGTTGCCATGCTGCTCGTGTCGGCCGGGGGAGCCGATGCGGGCCCGGACCGGAGCTGGACCAAGCTGCCGTCGCAGAGTTTCGACGCGCGCAACGTCGTGCTGGATCATGTGATCGCCGACGTGACGATCAATGTGCGCGATGGCGGCAGAGCCTCGGTGGACATTCAGGGCCCGCGCTTTCTCGTCGACGGCATGCATACGCAAAGCAGCGGCGGCACGCTCTCGATCACCGGTCCTGCCAACGATAATCGCAATTTCAACGTCTGGGACGTCAGCAAGTGGTTCGACTATTCCGATGTGGGCGATGACCAGCGCGTGCGCGTCTGGGTGACGATGCCCAAAGGCAGCGACGTGAACGCCAAGCGCATGATCGGTGATCTCACCATCGGCGACACGAACGGCCACATCTATGTGGAGACCATCACCGGCGACGTGCGCGTCGGCCGCGTCAGCGACGCCAGGCTCAAGGTTGTGGGCGGTGGCGACATCAGTGTCACCGGCGTGCAAGGCTCTCTTTCGCTCGACATCGCCGGTTCGGGCGATGTGCGCGTGGGCAGCGTTGGCGGATCGGCAGCGATTACGGTCGCGGGATCCGGCGACAGCTCCATCACCAATGTCGGCGCGGGCCTGAACGCGAATATCGCAGGCTCCGGCGATCTCAAGGTCGGCAACGTCAACGGAGCGGTCACGATTTCAATGGCGGGTTCCGGCGACGTCTCGATTGCGGGCGGCAAGGCCGATCCGTTGAAGGTTTCGATGGTGGGCGGCGGCGATCTGTCGTTCGGCGGCGTCGCGGTCAACCCGACGCTCAGCTCCATCGGCGCCGGCGATGTCTGGATCAACGCCTATCAGGGGCATCTCAGCTCCAGCGGCATGGGCGA
>JBQCJO010000148.1:0-3268 GCA_051952735.1 Rhizomicrobium sp. | reverse complement strand
AAGCTAGCCTGTGTGACATCGCGGATGTCCTGGCCGTCGATGGTCACCGAACCGCTCTTGATGTCGTAGAAACGGTAGAGGATGCGGCTGATCGTGGACTTGCCCGCGCCGGACGGGCCGACGACGGCCACCGTCTTGCCGGCAGGCACGGTGAAATTGATGCCTTTTAGGACCGTGCGCTCCGGATCGTAGGAGAACACCACATTCTCGAACCTGATCTCGCCACCCGTGACGACGAGAGGCTTGGCATCGGGTTTGTCCTTCACTTCCTGCGGCTGGTGCAGCAGCCGGAACATGGCGTCCATGTCCACCATCGCCTGCGTGATCTCGCGGAAGACCGTGCCCAGAAAGTTCAGCGGCACATAAAGCTGCATCAGGATCGCGTTCGCCATTACGAAATCGCCGATCTGGAAGCGCCCGGCACGGATGCCCACCACTGTCAGCGCCATCACGATGCCCATGCCCAGCGCCACGATGATCGCCTGCCCGGTGTTGAGCACCGACAGCGACAACTGCGCCTGTATCGAAGCGCGGGAGAACTTCTCCATCGACTTGTCGAAGCGGCGCGTCTCATGCTCTTCGTTGTTGAAGTATTTGACGGTTTCGTAGTTGAGGAGGCTGTCCACCGCCTTGGTGTTGGCGTCCTGGTCGGACTGGTTCATGTCGCGGCGGAACTGGATGCGCCAGCGCGTCACCGCATAGGTGAACCACGAATAAGCTCCGACCATCGCCAGCGTGACCAGCGTGATCGTCAGATCCAGCTTCAGGATCATGATGATGCTGAAGATGACGAGCTGGAACAGCGTGGGAAAGATGTTGAATGCCGCGAAGGAGAGCAGCGTGTCGATGCCTTTGGTGCCGCGCTCGATGATGCGCGACAGGCCGCCCGTTTTCCGTTCCAGATGAAAGCGCAAGCTTAGGGTATGGACATGGGCGAAGGTGGAGACGCCCACGTCGCGCAGCGCATGGTACTGCACCTTTGCGAAGATGCCGTCGCGCAGCTGGGCAAAAGCCTGCATCAGGATGCGCGACAGGACGTAGCCGCCAACCAGCGCAAGTGTCGACATCACCGCGATTGTGTAAGCGGGCTTCAGCGCGAGCCGATCGGTGATCCAACCCATGAACAAGGGGAAAGCCGTCGTCGCCACGATGGCGAGAACCAGACAGATCGATGCGAGGAAGACGCGAACCTTCAGATCGGATCGCCCCTTCGGCCACAGATAAGGCAGCAGCATCCACAGCGGCCGCAGCGTCAGGCCGCCCTCGCCCTTTTCTTCAACAAGGCTGTTCCCCGCCATCGAATCAATTTCCCATGTTCGCGCCGCCGAAGGCGAGGAAACCCAGAAGAAGCGCGACAGCCGCGATGATGGCAAGGACGACCAAGGGGCGTTTCAAACGGAACCTCGAACAGGCGAAATCTCGTTTCTGTTTAGGTATCGCAGCCGCAAGCCGCAATCCCTTTCGCCGCGGCCCCATCTATGCGAAAGCATCCGCCCCATATTCCCGCGAGACCCATGGCCCATTCCAAGCGCAGCATCTGTGTTTTCTGCGGCTCCTCGCTCGGCCGCGATGCGATCTTCGCGGAAGTCGCGCGCGAGACCGGCCGGCTGATCGCATCCCACGGTTACAACATGGTCTTTGGCGGCGGCGGCGTCGGCCTGATGGGCGAGACGGCGCGGGCGGCCCGGGACGGCGGGGCGAAGGTCACCGGCATTCTCCCCGCGTTCCTGCGCGGACTGGAGCCACCGCTGGCCAGCGGCGAGACCATCGAGATCGTGTCCGACATGGGTGTGCGCAAGCGGCGCATGCTGGAACTGAGCGATGCGTTCGTCGCCCTGCCCGGCGGCATCGGGACTTTGGACGAATTCTTCGAGGTAATCGTTGAGAAGCAGCTTGGCCAACTCTCCAAACCAATCGTGCTGCTCAATCTGGACCGCTGCTATGATCCGCTGATCGAGCTTCTCAATCACACCGCGAGTCTGGAATTCGTGCGCCCCAATCTGGAGCAGCTCTTTCGCGTCGCGCATTCGCCCGAGAAGGCGATTGAATACATCACGCGGGTTCTGGATTCGAAATCGGTTCCTTCGTCCGGCTGACGAAGCTGTCCAGCGAGACAATCACCAGCGCCACCCACACAAGGCCGAAGGTGATCATGTCCACCCGCGTGAAGGTTTCGCCAAGGCCGAACACCGCCAGCACCAGCGTGATCGACGGCGAGAGATATTGCAGAAAGCCCAGCGTCGAAAGCCGGATGCGCCGCGCGCCGGCTGCGAACAGCGCCAGCGGCAGCGCCGTCAGCGGGCCACCGACGATGAGAAGCGTATCCTGCCTGATGTTCGGCGACGGGAACGCGCCGCCATGCTGCGACCAATACCAGATCAATCCCGCCGTAATCGGCAATAACACCCAGGTCTCGATGGTCAGGCCATCCAGCGATGCGACAGGCGTGAGCTTGCGGAAGTATCCATAGAAACCGAAGGACAGCGCCAGCATCGGCGCGATCCACGGAATATGTCCAAGCTCGATCGCCTGGACGACGACCGCCACCGTGGCCAGTGCGATCGCCGCCATCCGCATGCGCGAGATGTGTTCGCCGAACAGCGTGACGCCCAGCGCGATGGAGATGAGCGGGTTGATGTAGTAACCGAGGCTCGCTTCCACCAACTGCCGCGTGGCGACGCAATAGATGTAAACGCCCCAGTTGATGCTGATGAGAATACTGGTCAGCGCGAGCGTTGCGAACAGTCGCGGCGACGTCACGATCTGTTTCAGCGCCGGCAAGCGCCCGCGCAAGACGGCCAGCGCGCCGACGAACAAAGCACACCAGAAAATCCGATGAACTGTGAGCTGGAGCGGTGGAACGGCATCCAGCAGCCGCCAGTAGAGCGGCATGATTCCCCAGAAGGCATAGGAGAAGGCGGCGAACAATATGCCGGCCGTATCGTCCTTGGCGTGGTTCGGGGCGTTCATGGAATCTATGTAACCGAGGCCGTGCAAAAATCATCGCGCGCGGCGGCATTGCACCTATGCGTCAAGCGCGATCACGAAACAGTTTGTAACAAATCGAGTCCGTGAGGGCTTCGAAGCTAGCATCCACGATGTTGGGCGACACACCCACGGTGGACCACCGGTTGCCCTGCCCGTCCGCACTTTCCACCATGACGCGGGTAACGGCCTCCGTGCCGCTCGTGAGGATACGCACCTTGTAGTCCACGAGGCGCAGATCGCTTAACGCAGCGGAATACTTGCCGAGATCCTTGCGCAGCGC
>JBQCJO010000147.1:0-2326 GCA_051952735.1 Rhizomicrobium sp. | reverse complement strand
GGCCCTTGAGCGATGCGTGATAGGCGTCCAGCGCGAGCGTGAGGCCGCCGAGATCGGCGATGTTCTCGCCCATCGTCAGATCGCCGTTCACATGCACGCCGGGCAGCGGCTCGAAGGCGGAATATTGCGCGCCCAGAACCTTCGCGCGCGCTTCGAACTTCGCTGCATCGTCTTTTGTCCACCAGTCGCGCAGCTTGCCGTCGGAGTCGATCTTGCGGCCCTGATCGTCGAAGCCATGCGTCAGCTCGTGACCGATGACACCGCCCACCGCGCCGTAATTGATCGCGGGCTCGGCATTCGCATCGAAGATCGGCGCCTGAAGAATGCCCGCCGGGAAAACAATGTCGCGCAGCGAGCCGTTGTAGGCGTCATTGGTCTGCGGCGTCATCAGCCAGTCCGTGCGATCGACGGGGCCGTTGTAACGGCCGAGATAGAACGCCCAGTCGAACGCGCCGGCGCGGCGCACATTGCCCACCAGATCGTCGTCGAGAACCGTCAGCCCCGCATAGTCGCGCGGATGATCGGGATAGCCGACCTTGATCGTGTAGGTGTCGAGCTTCTTGATCGCTTCGGCCTTGGTCGCGTCGCTCATCCAGTCGAGGTTCTGCAGGCGCACGCGGTAAGCCGCGAGCAGATTGTGCACCAGCGCCTCGATCTTGGCTTTGGAATCGGGACCGAACCATTTGGCGGTGTAGAGCTGGCCCACGCCGAAGCCCATCGTGCCGAAGGTGCCGAAACGCGGGCCGACGCCGAAATCATCGCCACTGACAGCAGTGATGGCGCGTTTCCAGCGCACGCGCTGTTGCGCCTGGCCCGACAGCGTCTTGTCGTGCATGTCGAACCAGGCATCGGCGAAGGCTTTGGACAGATAAGGCGCCGCGTTGTCGGCGATGTGGAAGGCTTGCCACGCCTTGATCGTCTCCAGCGGCGCGGTGCCGTAGATGGCGGCAAGTTTCGGGAAGGCCGTCTTCTCCGCCACGATCACGCGATTGATCTTGGATAGACCGGCTTGCTTCAGGAACACATCCCAGTTGAAGCCGGGCGCGAACGTATGCAGATCGGCGGTGTTCACCGGATTGTAGACGGCGTTGAGGTCGCGCTCCTGAACCTTCGTCCAGCTTGCGGCGGCGATCCTGGTTTCGAATGCCACGACGTCCCTGGCGCGCTGATCGGCATTCTTCCAGCCGACGAGCGTCAGAAGTTGCGCGACATAGGCCTGATACTTCGCCTTGGTGGGCGCGAAGTTCTTCTCCAGATAATAGTCGCGATCCGGCAGGCCGAGGCCGCTCTGCGACAGATAGATTGCATAGCGGGTGGGGTCTTTCAGATCCACGTCGATGCCGAAATTGTAAAGCGTTCCTTCGAAATCCGAATTGTTGCGGCCCATAAGCGACGCCAGCGCTTCGCGCGACTTGGCGCGGCGCACCGCATCGAGCTCCGGCTTGATGGGCTTTGCGCCGAGCTGCTCGACATGCGCGTCGTCCATGAAGGATTTGTAGAAAGCGCCGGCCTTGCCTTCGAGATCGGAGGGCTGGTGCGCGGTCTTCGCAGCGGCGGCCTCGAGGATATCGTGCAGACGGCCTTCGGTACGGTCCGTCATTTCGAGGCGCAGCGTGACCGCCGGCTTGTCGGCGGGGATGGCGTGACTGTCGAGCCACGCGCCATTCGCATAGCGGAAGAAGCCGTCGCCGGGTTGGACGCTCGTGTCCATGCCCGCGGTGTCGAGGCCCCATTTGCCGTAGATCGGTTTGTCGGCCGCGACGGCGCATGTGCCGGCGGTGACGAGGAGTGCCGCGGCCAGCGCGCCGCGCATCCATGTTCTGCCCATAATCAAATCCCCCCGAGATGGTTTGTCCGGATGTGCACTCAGTTCCTGTTGTAGTGATCGGCGACGATCTGTGCGATTGCGGCGGTGACTTTCTTGGCCGTCGGGATGTGCAGGAATTCGTTTGGGCCGTGCGCGTTGGAATGATGGCACAGCACGCCGGTGATGACGAATTGTGTCTTGGGAAATTTCTCGCCCAGCATGCCCATGAACGGAATGCTTCCGCCTTCGCCCATATAAGCGGCCGGCTTGCCGAATGCGGCCTGCGACGCCGTCTCCACCGATTTCTCCAGCCAGCTTGCGAGCTTGGGCGCTTCCCAGCCGGACTGGCCATGTTCCGCGTCGAATTCGACTTCCGCGCCATAGGGCGGATCGGATTCCAGTGTCTTTTTGATAAGGCTTGTCGCCTTGTCGGCGTCCGCCGTCGGCGGCAGACGGAACGAGAGTTTTGTGGAGGAATAGGGCAACAGCACATTGCCGCCATTCTCCGGCAGCGGATAG
>JBQCJO010000146.1:0-3758 GCA_051952735.1 Rhizomicrobium sp. | reverse complement strand
CGTTCACGCCGCCGCCGCCTTGTCCGCGCAGGCGAATCTGCTGGCCGTCCTTCAGGCCGACGGGAATCTTCACGTCCAGATCGCGCCCATCGGGCAGCACGATGCGGCGCGTCGAACCGCGCGCGGCATCGTCGAAGCTCACCGTCAGCGCGAACTCGAAATTCTCACCCTTGCGCGCCTGGTTGCGCGCGCGCCGCCCGCCGCCGAAGAGATCGGAGAAGATGTCTTCCGCGCTGAAGCCGCCGCCTTGCGCTTCATCGCCGCCGAAACCGAAATGGAATTCGCGCGCGCCGGGTCCACCACCGCCGCCAAATGGGCCACCACGGAATCCGCCGCCGCCCATGCCCGGATCGAAGCCGCGGGGATTGCCGTTCTCGTCGATCTCGCCGCGATCGAATTTCGCGCGTTTGTCCTTGTCGCCCACCACATCATAGGCGTTCGAGATTTCCTGAAACTTCTTCTTGGCGTCGTCGCCCTTCGCGGTATCGGGATGATACTTCTTCGCGAGGTTGCGGAACGCCTTCTTGATCTCCGCTTCGGACGCGGTTTTGGAAACGCCAAGAACTTTGTACGGATCTGCCATGATTTCTCCGGCCGCCGGGAATGTGAGTCGCGGCCAGCCCCCAATATAGGGAATAAACGCTGTCGTTTAAGGCTTGCGATGCGCCTTGGGTTGCGCGGGTGCGGCGGCAGGCTGCACCGGATCGGGCACCGCGTCGTCCGGACCCGGCGCATAAAGCTCCGCCGGAACGGTGGTCCAGCCCTTCAATTCCTTCAGCCGCTGCAGCGCCGGGTCGTATCCGCGCCGCGCCGCCGCCGCATAAAGAAGCTCCGCCACGCTCACGTCCTTCGGAACGACGTCGCCTTCTTCATAGAGCTGGGCGAGGCGATATTGCGCCAGGGGGTGGCCGGCCGATGCCGCCAGTTCGAACCAGGGCAGGGCGGCCTTGCGGTTGGGCTTGCCGGCGGCGCCGCTCAGCAGCATCTCGCCCAGATCGTATTGCGCGGTCGGAAGGCCGCGCCGGGCGGCTTCCTTCATCATGTCCTGCGCGCGCTCCGGGTCTTTCTCGGTGCCAAGGCCGTCGCGCGTCATCAACGCGACATTGCGCATCGCCGCGACGTCGTATTCGTCCGCCAGCTCGGTGAAAAGCTTGTAGGCCTTGTCGTAGTCCTTCGCGTCATAGGCCGCGGCGGCTTCGTCGAACTTTTGCTGATTGAGCGGCGTGGGCTTGATGAAGATGGGCCGCGCGGGTGCCTGCGGCGCAGTCTTCGCGTCCGCTTTTGGCGCATCCGCTGCGGGAGCCGGAGGCGGCGTCTGCGCGTCTTGCGCAGAGGCGCTCGCGGTGAAAAGCACAGCGGCGAGAATGAGAATGGGACGCATGGGCGCTAGGCTAACAAAGCGGTTTGCCGCCGCAAAGAGCGGCGGATAATAAAGAGCCATGAGCGATATCGGCGGACCACTCGACGACGGCGGAATCACCGCGAAAGACGATCCTCTCGCGCTGTTCGAGGCGTGGATGGAGGAGGCGAAGAAGACCGAGCCCAACGAAGCCAACGCCATGGCCATCGCCACGGCCGACGCATCCGGCAATCCCGATGTGCGCATGGTGCTGCTGAAGGAAGCCACGCCTCAGGGTTTCGTGTTCTACACCAACACCGAAAGCGCCAAGGGCCGCGAGCTGACGGCGAATCCGCGCATCGCGATCCTGTTTCACTGGAAGACGCAGCGCCGCCAGATCCGCATTCGCGGCCCCGTCACGCCCGTGAGCGCCGAAGAAGCCGATGCCTATTTCGCCACGCGCGCGAAGGACAGCCAGATCGGCGCATGGGCAAGCGCGCAGTCGCGCCCGATGGAAGGGCGCTGGGCGTTCGAGAAAGAGATCGCCAAATACGCCGCGAAATACGCGCTGCAGAAAGTCCCGCGCCCGCCTTACTGGTCCGGTTATCGCGTGACGCCGCTGGAATATGAGTTCTGGCGCGACCGGCCCTTCCGCCTGCACGACCGCCTCGTCTATCGCCGCGCCGATGCGAACGCGGCGTGGGCGACGGAACGCCTCTTTCCATGACGATGGCAACCGGCATCCGCGAAGCGGTGGACGATCATCCGCGCCTGATGCGCAACGCGGCGATTGCGTCGCTGTCGGTGTCGATCTTCCTCGTTGCGATCAAGGCGCTCGCATATTTCGGCAGCCATTCGGTGTCGGTGCTGGCCGCGCTCACCGACTCCGCGCTCGATCTGTTCACCTCCACGCTCAATGTCATCGCCATCAGGAGCGCGCTCACGCCCGCGGATGCGGAGCATCGCTTCGGTCACGGCAAGGCGGAGCCGCTGGCGGGGCTTGCGCAGGGTGCGTTCATCGCGGGCAGCGCGAGCTTCCTTATCGTGCAGGCGATCAGCCGCTTCATCACGCCCGCGCCGGTGCAGCAGGGCGGCGTTGCGCTCGCGATCATGCTGATCTCCGTCGCCGCCGCGACGGGGCTTGTGCTCTATCAGCGCCATGTCGTGGCGAAGACCGGCAGCATCGCCATCGCCGCCGACCGCATGCATTACCTCGCGGATGTGGCGACGAATGCCGGCGTGATCGTGGCGCTCATCCTCGCCGCCGGATTCAAGATGGAAGCAGCGGACCCGGTGATCGCGCTGATCGTGGCCGGCGTTCTGATCTGGAGCGCGCTCGGCGTTTTCCGCCAGTCCTACGACCAGCTCATGGACCGCGAATTGCCGGACGAAGCGCGCGACAACATCCGCGCCGTCGTCATGCGCCATCCCGAAGTGCGCAACCTGCACGATCTGCGCACGCGCGCGGCGGGCGTGCACACCTTCATCCAGTTTCACATCGAGCTGGACCCCGCGATCTCGCTGATGCGCGCGCATGAGGTGAGCGATCAGGTGGAAGCCGAAGTCTGCGCCGCGTTCCCGCACGCCGAGGTGATCATCCACCAGGACCCCGCCGGCGTGGAAACGCCGCCGCTTCTCGAACGCACTTAATCGTAAAGCTCGATCCCGTCCGGAATCTGCAGCCAGCGATGGCGGCGGTTGTTGTAGACCGAGTATTGCGGCCTCGGAAAATCCGGATCGGAGAAGCAGCCGGTCGCCACCGCGATCAATTCGGGCTCCACGCCGTCTTCGACCGGCGCGATGTACCACACCGTCGTTCCGCACACCGGGCAGAAATGAAATTCGCCGGTGCTGCCTTCATCGCCCTTGCGCCGCCACGCGGTGGAGGGGCCTTCGATGATCACCTTCTCGCGCGGCCATCGCGCCTGCGCGCCGAACAGGCTGCTCGTCCGCTTCTGGCAGGCGAAGCAATGGCAGATCGACACCCGCACCGGCTCGCCCGTCACAGTCACCCGCAACTGCCCGCAGGAGCAGGAGGCTTTTCGCGTTTTCTCTGTCATGGGCAAAGGCTACACGCGCCACGCGCGACGGCAAGCAACCGGCGTGAGACTGCTGACAAAAACAACGCGCAACCACCCTCCCCTTGAGGGAGGGTCGACAAAACGCGCAGCGTTTTTCGGGGAGGGGTCCTCTTCGAGCGTTGCGCACGGACCCCTCCCCGAAAAATTCTGCGCTGCGCTTGAATTTTATCGACCCTCCCTCAAGGGGAGGGTGGTTTGTTGTGAAATCGTCTAGTCTCACCCCATGTCCACCGAAGAACCCCGCAAAACCCTCATCCTCACCGGCGCGTCGCGCGGTATTGGCCATGCGACGGTGAAGCGCTTCTCGAGCGCGGGCTGGCGCGTGATCACCTGTTCGC
>JBQCJO010000145.1:0-3746 GCA_051952735.1 Rhizomicrobium sp. | reverse complement strand
GAACGTCGAGGATCTGTATCTGCCGGTAGCTGCGCGCCAGAACGCCCTCGGCAATCAGCGTGCCGATTTCCTTGTTGATGGTCGGCCGGGACTTTCCGAGCACCGCGGCCATGTTCTCCTGCGAGATCCCGACCGGAATGCGCACGCCCCTCGACGTTTCGATCTGCCCGCGCGCCCAGTAGAGAATGAGGCGCGCAAGCTGGCAGCGCACCGAGTTCGCCGTGCGCATGAACGTGTTTTCGTATTCGATCCGCAGCTTGCGGCAGAGCATCAGCACGATGTCGCGATACCGCGCCGGATCGAGCGCAAGCGCATCCAGCAGCGATGCGCGCGGAATCAGCACCAGCTCGCTTTCCCCGCTGGCGACGGTTTCGAACGCAGCCGGCATCTCGTCCAGCACGGCCAGATAGGAGGTCGCCTGCCCCGGCATCAGGTAATCGACGATCATCACATCGCCGTCGACGCGCGGCCGCTGCACGACGAAATTCCCGCTCGCGACCACGACAAAGTATGGCGACGATTCACGATATGCGATGGCGACTTCCTTGTCGGCGTAGCGGCGAAGTTCCGCGCCCTCCATGATTTTGTCCGCCAGACTCGGCGGCCAGCCGGAGAAGAGATGAGTTTGTTTGAGGATATCGCGGATACGACTGCTGGCATTCCTGACGGGTGTGCTCACACGAAGCCTGCCTTGCCAAATAAAACAATAATGGCCGACCCGCGAATACGCCGCTTGACCCAACTGTTATCAGCCAGTCCAACTCGAAGTTGGATTCGGCATATCCGATCCTCGCTTCAAAGCAAAGCGGCGGCAGATTTCTATTTGTCGGAGACTTTCAGACTTCGCATCCGCAACACGCCATTCAGGGCATTTTTGCGGCTTCGGTGCCGGATGCGCCCGCCGGAACGGACGCTACGCTGCGGCACGATCGGCGGCTCTATTTCGTGTCGGGGCCGTCGTTCGACTCGTCATTCGGCACGTTATTCCGCCGGTCATTCATTTCGATGTGAATATCCATATTCCGATCGAAACGCGCTTGTGCGACGGCGCGTTCGATCGCCGGCCGTATCTTCGCCATCTCCGCTTCCAACTGTGCCTGGATCAACGGCATCCGTTCCTGAATTTCGCGCGCCTGCCTTTCAGCATCCCGCGCTTGTGCTTCGGCGGCGCGCGCTTGTTCCCGCGCTTGCGCTTCGGCGACACGCGCCTGTGCCTGGGCCTGCGCGGCGAGCGTCCGTGCTTGTGCTTCCGCGACACGCGCCTGCTCCCGGGCTTGGGCCGCAATCGTCCGCGCCTGTGCTTCGGCGGCGCGTGCTTGCGCCTTGGCCTGTTCGATCTCCGGGCACATGCGGGCCAGTTCGGCTTCGCTCATGCCGCGCGTGTCGATCTCCATCCACACATGATGAACCTTGTGGCCATGGACGATCCGATCGCTCTCATGCATTCCGAAATAAGGTTTGCCGTCGGCGCTGCGCAAGACCGTGACGGTCGGCGGTATCGAAGGCACAGATGCCGTGGCCGGTGTTGAAGGTGTGGGCGGTGTCGGAGGTGTCGGCGGTGTCGGCACGTCCTCGGCGACGGGCGGCGGCAACGGTGCGCTGCTCACCGCTGGCGGCGATGGCGGCGGTGAGGCCTCCTCCTGCGCGAACGATGGACGCGCGAAAGTCATCGCCGTAGTCGCGAGCAACGCGATGCTGCTGATCCGCAAAACATCCTTCGCCGTGACGCCGGAACGATAAGGCGTTGCCGCAAGAACCGATTTCACCCGCGCTTCCAGCGCCGACGGTCCGGCCATGAAGAGCGGCATGCCGGCGAGCGCAGGCTCGCGCGAGCGGAATTCGGATGCCAGCTGCAACAAGTCACCGGCGTAAGACGAAGGGCGCATCCCGGATGCGATCACCGCATCGTCGGCGGCGATCTCCGCTTCGTTGCGCAGCGCCCGCGATGCCATCCACACCAGCGGATTGGGCCAGTAGAGCGCGCAGGCGATCATCGAAAGCATCTGGCTGATGCTGTCGCGCCGCGCGATATGCGCCGTCTCGTGCAGCAGAACCGCCTGCAGGCGCTCGCGCGGCCAGAAGAGCGCGTTGAACGGCAACAGGATCACGGGCCGGAACAGGCCCCAGGTGATCGGGCCGTAACCGTTAGGCTCACGCGAAAGCCGGATTTCATAACGCGGACCGACAATCAGTTCGCCATTGGCGAAACTGTGCGGACGGCTGCTGCGCTTGAGCGCGCGCAAGCCGATCGCTGCCGCTGCGCCCCGCAACGCCAGCGCGATCACGCCCACAAGCCACACGGCGAATAGGATCGTGGCCACAGTCTTCAGATCGATATGGATGTCCGGCATCGTAAAATGCGCCGGTGCCTGCGCGGCGGGCGCAGCCGCAACCGGCGCGACATCCGCATTCGTCGCAAACGACATCATCACATGTTCGGACACAGCGGGCGCGGACGGCACGGCGAAATGAAATTGCGACGGCACGACCAGCGCCAGCAACGGCAGCGCGATCAACGCGAAGAAACCGCCGACCCAGATAAGATGGCGTAACGCGGCGCGGTTGCGGATGGCATGCGCCGCTTCCCATGCCAGCGCCAGAATGACCGCCGACAACAGGAACATCTCGCCTGCGAACAGAAGCGCGTCGCGCGCAAAGGCCTCGCTCATCGTCCCTCTCTTTTCGCCTTCTCGATCAGCTTCGAGAGGCGATCCAGTTCGTCCTTGGAAACATCCGCGTCCTTGCGGGTGAGAAGCGCCGCCACCGCGCGCTCCACGGAATTGTCGAAAAAGGTCTTGAGCAGCGAGTCCATCGCGCGCTTGCTCATCTGATCGCGCGCGACCGCGGGCTCGTAGATGTAGCGCGTGCCGTCGCTTTGGTGACGGATGTGGCCCTTCTTCTCGAGAATGGTCAGCAGCGTGCGGATCGCCGTGTAGCTCGGCGGATCGGAAATCTCGTCGCGGATATCGGCGGCGGAGGCTTTGCCCAGCTTGTAGAGCGCATCCATGATTTCCCGCTCGCGGCGGGAGAAGCCATCCGGCTCTGTCTTGTCGCTTGTCCGTCGTGCCATGCCAAAAAATTGGCACCAATCGCGCGAGCTGTCAACGCGCCACTATTCGCGTTTCACACTAGCGCGGGCTTTGTGAAGTTGAATGTGCTCGTCAGGATCCAGCGCGTGTTGCCTTCGGGCGCATAGATCGGCAGCGCCGTCACTTCCTGGCGCCGGACTTCGCGGCCGTTCTCGACCAATATCTGTTCGACGATGCCAGGCCGGCTGCGCGCGATCGCGGTGCGCGCTTCGGCCAGCAGCATTTCCTTGTCGCGCGGTTCGCCCACCAGGATGTCCGACATCAACGCACCATCGACATCGCGTCCGAAATATTCCGCAACCGACGATCCCGCGAGGCGGATGCGCGCGTCCGTCCAGGCGCGGATCGGCTCGGCGACCATCAGATCCTGCATCAGCGGCGCGATGGCGGACGCGGGAATATCTCGCTCCATGCGCAACCCGCCGCGGGCTTCGCACTCCTGCCAATAGGCGATGAGGCGGATCGTGGAGGGATGCGTGGGCATGTTGATGCCCCGGATCCGGTGCTCCAGTTCGCACTGCGTGCTCTCGATGCGTCCCGGCAGGATTGCCATGACACGACCCCACTCCCCAGCAGAGGACGCAACTATGACGGGAGTTCCGTTTCGGGGCCGTTAAAGAATACCAGACCTGCGGGGGTGATCGCCGAAGACGATCA
>JBQCJO010000144.1:0-8358 GCA_051952735.1 Rhizomicrobium sp. | reverse complement strand
CATCAAATCTCCCAATTTGTGAATCGCGCGTTCATCCGGGGTTCAGCCACGGAACGCCATCTTCGGCGTTAAGATCAGAACGATCTTGGGAACAGAGGATTCACAGCATGAAACGCTTCGGCAAATTGGCTTTGGGCGCGCTTATGATGGCGGGCACGGCGGCGGGCGCCATGGTGGCGACGACCGCGCCGGCGTCTGCTGCGCATGTTTCGGTCGGCATCGGCATCGGCGTGCCGGGCTACTACGCGCCGCGTCCCTACTATGGCAATCCGTGCGACAGCGCGCGTTATCGCTACTATCACCGCGACTATTGCTACGGTTATGGCTCCGCTTATTACGGGCCGGACTATTACGGCTACTACGATCAGGGCTATTACGGCCCGGGTTATTATGAGCCGGTGATCGGTGGCTTCTGGTTCACCGACGGCGGCGGTCGTCGCCACTGGCATCGCGGCAGCTTCCATGGCGGTGGCTTCCACGGACACGCATCGTGGCATGGCGGCGGCGGTAGCTGGCACGGCGGTGGACACGGCGGCTGGCATGGCGGCGGTGGACACGGCGGCGGCCATCACGGCGGACACCACCACTAAGTCTTGAGCCTGCCCCCTTCGCCTCGAGTTAGGCGATCAGGTCTGGCGCCCGGCCCTGGCGAGCAATCGCCGGGGCCGGTGTGTTTTGTGTGTGATCATTTGTGCGCAAACGGCCAGCTCTAGTCATTGATTATCCCCAATCCACACGTTCATTGCGCATTCAGGCCGGGGTTCACACGTTATACCTGTGGCGACAGGCCAAGGGTTCAATTTCGGGAGAACCAGAATGAAGGTGATTTCCAAAATGAGTGTTGCTGCCGCAGCCCTTCTGGGCGCCGCATTCGCGGGATCAACGGCGGCTGAAGCGCGTACGGATTTCGGCATATTTATCGGTGTGCCGAATGCAGTGAACTTTGACTACAACAGCGGCGGCTATTGCGATTCCTACGGCTGCCCGGATTCTTACTGGGATTTTCCAGTCTGGTACGGCCCCGTCTACTGGCGCGGTACGTGGTATCGCGGCCCGCTCTACTATCGCGACGATATGGGTGATCGCCGTGTTTATTGGATCGCGGGTGGGTGGCACCACGATCAGTGGCGCGGCGCGCGCCCCGATTGGTGGTATCGCGGCCATTACTATGCCGGCCCGGCGCTCGGTTACGATTATTATCGCGGTCACGGTTTCCGTCACAATCGTGATCGTTACTGGCGCGGCGATTGGGGCGGACGCCACGATCGCGACCATGATTGGCGTGATAACAATCGCGATCATCACGACTGGAACAATGGCGATCGCGACCGTCACGGCTGGAACGGCAATGACCGCCACGACACTGACCATGATCGCCATGACGGCGACTGGCGCGGTGGCGGCGATCGCAGCAACTGGAATGGCAACGATCGACATGACGATCGCGGCGGCGATCGGGATCGCAACCGCAACGACACGAACCAGAACGGCTCGAGAAACGACAATGGATCGCAACGGTCCGGTTACGACTCCGGCGGCAAATACAACTATGGCAACGGCCAGGTTGGCGGTGCGCCTGGTTGGTATCAACAGCACGTCAACGGCGGTAAGACCACCACGACAGCAAGCCCGGGTGCGACATTTAATGCACAGACGGGAAAGCCGGCAGCTCCGCCGCCAGCCGCAGCCGGAAACACTAAACCGAACGGCGCCAAGCCGAGCGGCAACAAACCGGGCGATAGCAACCCGCCCGACGACTCCAAAGAACACCATCATCACGACCATCAGCATTGATGCGACGAGGGCCTGGGAAACCGGGCCCTTTTCGTTTGCGTGTGCGCCCTGATAGTTTTGCCGTGCACAACCTCCCGCCCGGAGAACATCATGCGGCAGATCAACGATCTTTCTTCCTTTTGGCTGCCGTTCACGCCCAATCGCGCGTTTCAAGCCGATCCGCGCATGCTGGCCCGCGCGGAGGGCATGTATTTCTACGACGATAAGGGGCGCGCGCTGCTCGATGCCTGCGCCGGTTTGTGGTGCTGCAACGCGGGGCACGGACGCAGGAAGATCGCCGAAGCGATTTCCAAAGCCGCGCATGAAATCGACTACGCGCCGACGTTCCAGTTCTCGCATTCCATGGCGCATGCCGTATCGCAGCGTATTGCCGCGATGGCGCCGGAAGGCATGGATCACGTCTTCTTCGTCAATTCCGGTTCGGAAGCTGCCGACACCGCGTTGAAGGTTGCGCGCGCCTATTTCCAGAAGATCGGGCAGGGCAGCCGTTTCCGCATCATCGGCCGTGAGAAGGGCTATCACGGCTCGACCATCGCGGGCATCGCGATGGGCGGCATCGGCAACAACCGCAAGCATTTCGGGCCGCTCATTCCCGGCACCGACGATCACATTCCGCTGCCTTATGACTACGCCACCATGCGGTTCACGAAAGGCGAGCCGCAGAATCTCGAGAAATATGCGGATGCGCTGGAAGGGCTTGTCGCGCTGCATGGCGCGGAGACCATCGCCGCGGTGATCGTGGAGCCTTTCGCGGGCTCGGGTGGCGTCTTCGGCGCGTCGAAAAGCTATTTCGAGCGCTTGCGCGCGATTTGCGACAAGTATGGGTTTCTTCTGATCTTCGATGAAGTCATCACAGGCTTCGGGCGCATGGGTTATGGGTTCGCCGCGGAACGCTACGGCGTGACGCCGGACATCATCAATTTCGCCAAGGGCGTGACCAGCGGCGCGGCACCCATGGGTGGCTCCGTTATCAGCAACAAGATCTATGACGCGTTCATGAGCAACAGCGGCGGCGAACACAACATCGAACTGTTCCACGGTCACACTTATTCTGCGCATCCGATCGCCTGTGCTGCAGCAATGGCGACGCTCGACATCTATCGCGATGAAGGGTTGTTCGAAAACGCGCTTAAGATGGAAAAGGTGCTGCAGGACGCGGTGCATTCGCTGAAAGGCGCGCCGCGCGTTGCCGATATCCGCAACGCCGGCTTTGCCGCAGGCGTTGAGATCGAGGCCGATCCCAAAGCGCCGGGGCGCCGCGGGCTTGAAGCGATCAAGCGCGCCTATCACGAATACGACATGGTGATCCGCGTGGGCGGGGACACGATCGCTCTTTCGCCGCCGCTCATCGCCAGCGAATCCGATATTTCGAAAATGATCGAAGGAATCCGGGGGATTTTGTCGAAGCTGGATTGAAGGGGGAGAACGATGGTTGCGCTGAAGCGGTTGGGACTCGTCATTTTCGTGCTTGCATTCCCGCCATTCACGGCGGTTTTGCTTTACTTTGGCTCGGTGGCTTTGCTCGCGGCGTCAAATCGGGTAATCGACCCGCAAATTTTGCGGACGGCCGCAATGGCAGACTGGGTCGCCTTCACATTCTTCTGTCTGCTTGAGGCGAGAAATCGCTGGTCATCCTGACCCCTGAGAGAGGCACACATGCGCATCGGCGTTCCGAAAGAAATCAAGAACCACGAATACCGCGTCGGCATGACGCCCGCCGCTGTGCGCGAACTCACCGCGCGCGGCCATGAGGTTTTCGTCGAGACGCATGCGGGCGAAGGCATCGGTCTTGGCGACGAGATGTACACGAAAGTCGGCGCGAAGATTTTGCCGAACGCCGATGAGGTGTTCGCGAAAGCGGACATGATCGTGAAGGTGAAGGAGCCGCAGCCGGTCGAGATCAAGCGTCTGCGCAAGGACCAGGTGCTGTTCACCTATCTGCATCTGGCGCCGGATCCGGAGCAGACCAAGGGCCTCCTCGACAGCGGTGCGATCTGCATCGCTTATGAAACCGTCACCGACCGTTGGGGCGGCCTTCCGCTCCTTGCGCCGATGAGCGAAGTCGCGGGCCGCATGTCGATCCAGGCCGGTGCGCACTCGCTGGAAAAGGCGCAGGGCGGCATGGGCATGCTGCTCGGCGGCGTGCCGGGCGTTCCGGCCGCGAAAGTTGTCGTGCTCGGCGGCGGCGTCGTCGGCACCAATGCCGCGCGCATGGCGATGGGCCTTGAAGCGCATGTCACGATTCTTGACGTGTCGCTGCGCCGTCTGAACGAGTTGGACATGCAGTTCGGCGCGATGCTGAACACGGTGTTCTCCACCATCGACTCCATCGAAGAGCATGTGACGAACGCCGATCTCGTCATCGGCGGCGTGCTGCTGCCCGGCGCGGCCGCGCCCAAACACATAACCAAGAAAAAGGTGAGCCAGATGAAGAAGGGCTCGGTTATCGTGGACGTCGCCATCGACCAGGGCGGCTGCGCGGAAACCAGCCATGCCACTACCCATGCCGATCCGACCTATATGGTGGACGGCGTTGTGCATTATGCCGTGGCGAACATGCCGGGCGGCGTGGCGCGCACTTCGACCTTCGCGCTCAACAACGCGACTTTGCCGTTCACGCGCGCGCTCGCCGAACTCGGCGCGGAGGCGGCGATGAAGAAAGACCCGCATCTGCGCGCGGGCCTGAACGTCTACAAAGGCACGCTGACTTATGGCGCGGTCGCCGAAGCGCAGAACCTGCCGTTCAAGACGGCGGAAAGTGTGCTGGGAATCAACTAAGCGCGCATCGCGTCCCGCAAGGGACGGAAGCTTATGCATTCGATGCCCTGCGCGACGATTTGGTCGCGCAGGGCATTGTTTTTGGCGCTCTCGTAATCGCCGATGCGAATGTGTGCTTCGGTCTTGTCGTAGCCGCGCAGTTCCGGTCCATCGGCAACAGGATGAAGGATGAATTCGCCGATGCCGGGTTTGAGCTTTTCCATATAGCGCGGCAGCAGTGTTTCGGTCGCTTCGCCCCATTGGAAGATGAAATCGTCGGGGAAGAGCACGCCGGCCTCTCGTGCCGGTTCGCGGCAGGGAAAACCGAGATGCTTCTCAGCGGCGGCACCGGCCATGCGCAATGGCAGGCGATACTCCGCCGCGAGTTTGAGATAGATCGCGTAGTATGCCGGGACGAGTTGCATCGTGCCCATATGCGCATCGAGATGGGTGATATCGATGCCCCAGCTTTTCGCCTGTTCGATTTGCGCGCGGCACTCGGCTTCCACATCTTCGAGTTTTGCGTTTTGCCAGACGGCCGCCGCCGTGCGCGGCATGAAGCCGTCGGCATCGTGCAGCGATTTCGCGCCGGTGAGGGCGCGCCAGCGATAGCCCGGATATTCGGCGGTCAGTGTGAGATGCACACCGATGTCGAGATCACCGCACATATCCACCGCCTCGCTCGCCCACGGGCAGGGCACCATGAGCGTGGCGCTGGTGGCGATACCATGGCGGATGGAATCATCGATGGCGATATTCGCCGAATGGCTCGAGCCGAGATCGTCGCAATTCAGGATCAGCAGCCGATCCTGCGCGCCGTGCCCAAGTTTCTCCGCGAGACTTTGCATTTGCCCTCTCGGGGTTATCCTAGAGGCAGGAGAGGTTCCAAGTCATGCCGCAAATCCGTCCGTTGCGCCACGAGGACCGCGATGCCGTCTATGCCATCTGCCTGAAGACCGGCGATGCGGGGCAAGACGCGACGGCGCTTTATCGCGATCCGGATTTGCTGGGCCATAATTATGCAGGGCCTTATGCGGCGCTGGAGCCGGAGAGCGGCTTCATTCTGGAAGATGAAGAAGGTGCGGGCGGCTATATCCTCGGCGCGTTCGATACCTATGCGTTCGAGAAGCGGCTGGAAGAAGAATGGTGGCCGCCGCTTCGGGCGCGCTATCCCGATCCCGATGTTTTGCCGGAGCCGGATCGGCATCTTGCGCAAGCCATCCACAAACCCTGGCGTACGCCCAGGCGCATCACCGAACCCTATCCCTCGCATCTGCATATCGATCTGTTGCCGCGCTTTCAGGGCGGCGGCTGGGGCAAGCGCATGATGGATCACTGGCTCGCTGCGATGCGCGAACGCGGATCTGCTGGCGCGCATCTGGGCGTGGGCATGCGCAATGAACGCGCGGTGAAATTCTACTTGCGCTATGGCTTCACGGAATTTCAGCGGTGGGGCGACGTTCTGATGCTGGGCATCAAGCTGGGCTGATCAATCCGCGCCGCTGTCGCTGTTCTGGCGGCAACTCGTGTCACCGGCTTGGCAATTCGCCGCCTGTTCGAGTTGCTTGATGCGCGCGCGGGTGAGTTCGGTCAGGCATTGTGCATGCACCAGCGGCCAGATCGAGCCGCCCTTGCTGCCGGAGGTGCGGAAGTCGCACTCCGAATCGCGAAAGGCGATCCATGCGCGTTCCGATTTGCGCAAGAGGTTCTGACCTTCCGGATCGTATTTCGCCATGATCTCCTTGTAGAGATTGTTGATCGTTGCGTTGGCGCGATCCAGTTCGTGACCGGCGCAGATATTCATCTCGGTTTGCGTGCGCGCCTTGTCGCATTCGTCGGCCTGCGCCGCCATCGGCATCAAGGCTGCGGCTGCAAACGCAAGCATGAATATCCGCGTCATGATCGTCTTCCTTTAGATTGTTGCGCCGCCGTCGCAGACGATGACCTGGCCGGTGGTGAACGATCCCGCTTTTGAGGCGAGGAACACCGCAGCGCCCGCGATCTCATCCGGTTCACCGATGCGGCGCAGGGGGGCGCCGGCGGTGGAGCGCTTCAGGGTATCGGGATTGTCCCACAACGCCTTGGCAAAATCGGTCTTGATCAAACCGGGCGCGATGCAATTGGCGCGGATGTTGTGCGGGCCGTATTCCACGGCAATGTTGCGCGCGAGTTGCATGTCCGCCGCTTTGGAGATGCAATAGGCGCCGATCACCGGCGAGCCCCGCAACCCGCCGATGGACGACACGATGATGATGGCGCCGTCCTTGCGCTCTTTCATCTCCGGAATGACGAGCTGCGACAGCCAATGGTTGGAGCGGATGTTCGCGCCCATGATCTTGTCGAACGCATCGTCCGGAATATCCATGCTCGATCCGTAATAGGGATTGAGCGCGGCGTTGCAGACAAGGATGTCGATCTTGCCCCACTTCGCGCGCGTCTGCGCGACGAGTTGCTCGAGCTGTTCCTTGGAGTTGATGTTGCACGGAATCGGGACGGCGACTTCCTTGCCGCGCTCTTTGTTGATGTCGGCAGCGACTTTCTCGCAGGCGTCGGCCTTGCGGCTCGACACCACAACCTTGGCGCCGTGCTCGGCAAGACGATGGACGATAGCTTCACCGATGCCTTTCGTGGAGCCGGTGACCAGCGCCACCTTTCCGGTGAGATCGAACAGGTTCATGAAATTCCTCCCAATGGATCGAAATATCGTTCGCGGGCATTGTTAGTCGCGCGCGGCGGTTTCGACAAACCGCTGCCGCATTTGGGCGCTCAGATGGCGGGATCCAGGGAGAGAAGCATGAATAGAATTGCGGTTCTGGGCGCGTGTCTGGTTCTGGCGGCTTGCGGTGGCGCCCCGCGCGGCCGCGACTATGGCCCGCCGCCTCCGCCATCCGGCTACGGTCCTGCGCAACCCTATTCGCCGGTCACGGCACCGGCCGAACCTTCGCGGCCCATGACCCCGCCCAAGGTCGCGAGCGCCGGGCCGCTCAAGACCGCGATGGTCGGCAGCTATATGGACAATCAGGAAGCAGAACTGCGGCGCGCGATGCGCGGCACCGGCGTTCTCGTGGGGCGCCCCGGCGATGATATCGTGCTGCGCGTCAGCAGCGATGCGATGTTCGAAGGCAACAGCTTCAATCTCAGCGCGCGCGCCAGGGATGTTCTGTGGAAGCTGGCGCCCGTGTTGCGCCGTTTCGATCACACGCAGATCTTCATCGACGCCTATACGGACACGACGGGCTCCGCGGACAAGAACGAGGAAGTCTCGCGCAAGCGCGCCTACACCATCGGCGGGCAGCTTGTGAAAAACGAGGTGCCATTGTCGCGGCTGCAGGCGCATGGCTATGGCGAGGAAAATCTCAAGGTCAAAACGGGCGATCAGGTGAACGAGCCGCGCAACCGCCGCGTCGAAATCCGCATCGTGGCCCGCGCCGCCGGCTGACGGTCACAGATTTCTCACAGAACCTCCCATCCACTGACCCGTTACCGCGAGGTGTCCATCGGGTGCGAGGAGATTCCCATGTTGCGCAAAGCTGCTCTTTTGGCGGCCACGACTGTTTTGCTCGCCGGCTGTTCCGCATTTGACGACGAAGGCTTTCCGCGTGATCGCGTCGTCGCGCAGGAGGTCGATTATGAATTTCCGGACGAAGTGTTTTTCACATTCGATTCCGCGGATCTCTCGCCGCGCGCCGAGTCGGTGCTTGCCGATCTGGCGCGCGATGTTCGGCGCAATCGTCCCGGATGGACGGTGGCTGTCGGAGGACATACCGACACGGTGGGATCGCAGGGTTACAACATACCGCTCTCGCA
>JBQCJO010000143.1:0-2870 GCA_051952735.1 Rhizomicrobium sp. | reverse complement strand
CGATATCGCTATCGGCATCGCTCCATTTCGCGCCGGGGTTCTTGCGGATTTCAGCCACGCGGAATTTAACGGAATCGACCTGTGTCAGCGTTCCCGTCGCCGGTTCAATGTTGTGAAAGGAGCAACTCGATTGCGACAGCAACTGCAGCGGCACGAGGCTGATCGTGTCCGTGTTGTCCCACCGCCACGACGATCCACCGTTCTGAACATGCACCATGCGGTTGGCGGAGAAGGACACATCGTCTTCGCCCATGCCCGCTGCGCCGTAACCGTCATTGCAGAGCGAAAGGACATTGGTTGGTTTCGCACCGTTCAGCAGCCAATATTCGGTGCCGCCATTGGCGGGATCGTCTCCGGATGCGGTCTTGCAGCCTTCATCCGGTGCATCGTCCGGCTTGTCCTTGACGCCGAACAGAACCTCGGCGACCTGAAGCTTTCCCGCGGGGTGGATCGCCACGAGCTTGCAGGTGGTGCGTTTGCCGCAGATCGCCGCCTTCTGCGCCGGATTGAGCGACGGCGCGGCGGCCGCGCAGGAGAAAACGAAAACGGTGCCGATACAGAGAAGACGAAAGACGTTCATGCCGATCCCCAAAAAGCAGCAGAGCGCGGCAAACCTACCGCGCTCTGCCGTTCTTGTATTGAGGATTCGCTACACCGCGATCACAGCAACCGCTACTCCGCGGCTTGCGGCAGCTCCTTCGGCTTCCAGCGCAGGATCGGCTTGCGGGCGGCGGCCGTCTCGTCGAGGCGGCGGCGCGGAGCCAGACGCGGTGCGCCTTCAAAGCGCGCGGTCTGACCGGCCTTGGCTTCCAGCGCCATGGTCCGCAGCACATGGATGAAGCGGTCGAGCGACTCCTTGGATTCGGACTCCGTCGGCTCAATCAGCATCGCGCCGTGGACGACGAGCGGGAAATACATCGTCATCGGATGATAGCCCTCGTCGATCATCGCCTTGGCGAAATCGAGCGTGGTGACGCCGGTGCCTTCGAGGAAGCTATCGTCGAACAGGGCTTCATGCATGCACGGCCCTTCGCCGAACGGCGCGCTCATCACATCCTTGAGCGAGGCCAGAATGTAGTTCGCAGATAGCACCGCATCCTCGCTCGCCTGGCGGATACCGTCCGCGCCGTGGCTCATCATGTAGGTGAGCGCGCGGCTGAACATGCCCATCTGGCCATGGAAGGCGCACATGCGGCCGAACGGTTTCGCGCCATCCGTCGCTTCATCCGCATGTTCGATCATGCGGAACTCGTTGCCATCATGAACGAGCAGCGGCAGCGGCGCGAACGGCGCCAGCGCCGCCGACAACACCACCGGGCCTGCGCCCGGCCCGCCGCCGCCATGCGGCGTGGAGAACGTCTTGTGGAGATTGATATGCATCGCATCGACGCCCAGATCGCCGGGACGAACACGCCCAGCGATGGCGTTGAAGTTCGCGCCGTCGCAATAGAAGTACGCGCCCGCCTTGTGAACGGCGTCCGCCATCTCCTTGATGCGCGGCTCGAACAATCCGCAGGTATTCGGGTTGGTCAGCATGATCGCCGCCACGTCGGGACCAAGCTTGGCCTCCAGCGCATCGGCATCGACATGGCCGTCTTCGGTCGCGGGCACTTCGTCCACGACGAAGCCCGCCACCGCCGCCGTCGCCGGATTGGTGCCGTGCGCGGACGACGGAACGAGAATGCGATTGCGCTTCTCGCCCCGCGCTTCGATGGCGGCGCGGATGGTGAGCAACCCGCAGAGTTCGCCATGCGCGCCGGCCTTCGGCGACATCGCCACCGCAGGCATGCCGGTGAGCGTGGTGAGCCATTTCATCAACTCGGAGATGGCTTCGTACGCGCCCTGTACCGTCTGCTGCGGCTGCAGCGGATGAACGTCCGCGAAGCCCGGCAGCCGCGCCATCTTCTCGTTCAGGCGCGGATTGTGCTTCATCGTGCAGGATCCGAGCGGATAAAGCCCCGCATCGATCGAATAATTGAGCTGCGACAGCCGCACGAAATGGCGGATGACTTCCGGCTCGGAAAGGCCCGGCAAGCCGACCGGGCTTTTGCGGCGCATGCCGCCGAGCCGCGCCTCGCTCATCTGCACTTCGGGAATGTCCACGCCCGTCATGCCGGGGCGGCCAAGCTCGAAGATCAGCGAGACTTCATGCTGAAGCCCGCGATCGCCGGAGATCGTCAGCATCTCGTTCTCGTTGACCGAGCCTGCGGCTGTGGGGCGGCCCTGGTTGTTCATGGTCATGCCACGGCTCCCGACAGCGCATGCACCAGTGCATCGCAGTCTTCATCGGTGTTGGTTTCGGTGGCGGCGACGATCAGCAGATCGCGCGCCTCCTTGTCATGCGGCAGCAGGCGCGACGCGGGAACGCCCGCGACGATGCCCTTCTCCGCCAGCGCATCGACAACCGATGCAGCAGGCTTCGGCAGCTTCAGCGTGAACTCGTTGAAGAAGGACGGCGTAAGAAGATCGACGCCTTTGATATCCGCGAGTCTGTCGGCCAGCGCGGAGGCCCGCGCATGGTTCGCGCGCGCCAGCCGCGAGAACCCTTCTTCGCCCAGAAGCGAAAGATGGATGGTGAACGCCAGGCAGCACAAACCGGAGTTCGTGCAGATGTTGCTTGTCGCCTTCTCGCGGCGAATGTGTTGCTCGCGGGTGGAGAGCGTCAGCACGAAGCCGCGCTTGCCCGCGGCATCGGTGGTTTCGCCGGCAAGACGCCCCGGCATGTTGCGCAGGAATTTCTCGCGCGTCGCGAACAGGCCGACATACGGCCCGCCGAAGTTCAGGCCGACGCCGAGCGACTGTCCTTCCGCCGCGACGATATCCGCACCTTGCGCACCCGGCGGCTCGATCAGGCCGAGCGACACGATCTC
>JBQCJO010000142.1:0-3774 GCA_051952735.1 Rhizomicrobium sp. | reverse complement strand
AACATCGCCAAGCCCACGGAAATGCCGACGAGGTAACCGGCGCCGACCAGCGCGAGCGAATAGCCCATGTCGATGCCGCTATAGGATGCCGCGCCGACGGCGAAGAACTTGGTCACTTCGGCGGTGGCGATGCGCGTGGCGGCGATGAGCGCCATGCCGGCGGAAGCAATGGCGCCCCACACGACGGCGAGCAAACCTTCGCGGGATTCTTTCGTCGCCTGTCCGCGCGCGGCATCGCCGACCTCCAGAACTTCGGCGGCGGCGACGCCTTCGGGATAGGGCAGGTCGGATGTCGTCACCATCGCGCGGCGCAGCGGGATCGTGAACAGGACGCCGAGAATGCCGCCGGAGGCGCAGATCCAGAACGTGTCCCAGAACGGAAAGTCCGCCCACCAGCCGACGATGAGCATGCCGGGCAGCACGAAGATGATGGAGGACAGCGTTCCCGCCGAACTCGCCACCGTCTGCACGATGTTGTTTTCGAGGATCGTGGAGTCCTTGAAGGCGGAAAGGAACGCCATCGAGATGACGGCGGCGGGGATGGAGGTTGCGAAGGTGAGGCCGACCTTCAGGCCCAGATAGACATTCGCCGCGGTGAACACGAGCGTAATGAGCACGCCCAGGATCAACCCGCGCAGCGTGATTTCCAGAACCTTCGAACCCTTGGCTGACATGCGACCCGCCCGCTGATTTGCGGGGCGAGACTGTCATGCGGCGCGGCGCATGACCAGATTCAGGCCATGATCCCCTTCAGATAGCTGTTCATGAGCCGTCCTTCCGGGTCCATCTCGCGACGCAGTGCAACAAAATCGTTCCAGCGCGGATAGAGCGACGCGAAATCTTGGCGCTTCAGATTGTTCAGCTTGCCCCAATGCGGGCGGCCGCCATGGCGGCGAAAGATCGGTTCGATCAGGGTGAAGAAGAAGTCGTAGTCGTCCTTGTAATAGGCATGCACGGCGACGGAACCGTGCTCGCCGCCCTGGAAGGGTGAGAGCCACGCATCGTCGGTGGCGATGCGGCGTGTCTCGATGGGGAAGAACACATCGGGGCGATGCTGCTCGATGGCCGCCACAACTTCCTTCAGCGCGGAAAGCTGCGCGTCTGCCGGCATGTGGAATTCCATCTCGTTGAAACGCACGGGACGATCGGTGGAGAGCAGCTTCCAGCCTTCGTCCACCGCCTCCTCCGGCGTGCCGAAAGTTTTGAGCAGGAACTTCGCCGTCGCCTTGCGCATGCCGGTGGAGGAGCTCATCAGGTTGCGCACGCTTTTGAGCATTTCGAGGAAACCGGTATCGGTGTCCGGTCCGCGCGGGCGCGCCGGCTCGTCGGTTTCGTCATGCGTGATGTTCGCGGCAAGGCCGGTGAACGGGATCGCATAGAATTCGTAATTGCGATGCTGCTTCCAGCGCTCTTCGGCTTTGCTCACCGTCTCGTCGAAATCTTCCAGCCACACGCGGCGATGCAGGCGCTTGTTCGTCGTTGTGCGCAGCTTCGCCTGCGTGATGATGCCCAGCGATCCCAGCGACACCCGCGCGGCGTTGAAGAGATCGGGGTTGTTGTCGGCGCTGCATTCCACAATCTCGCCTTTGGCGGTTGCGAGCCGCAGCCCCACCACCTCGCCATGAATCGCACGCAGATGCTTGCCGGTACCGTGCGTCGCGGTGCCAAGCGCGCCGCCCAGCGATTGCTTGTTGATGTCCGGCAGGTTCGCCATCGCGCGGCCTTTGGACGCCAGCGCGGGACCGAGATCGCCAAGGCGCGTCCCCGCCCACACCGTCGCGATGCCGTTCGCGTCCACGCCGGTCACGCCCGCAATGTTATCGAGCGTCATCAGCGTGCCGTCGGTCGGCACCAGCGGCATGAAGGAATGGCCCGCGCCCACCGCGCGGATCGGCGCCTGCGCCGCGCGCAGGATGTTCGCCAGTTCGTCTTCGGATTTCGGCGCGACGCGCAATTCCGGATAGGAATGCTGGATGCCCGACCAGTTGCGCCAGACAAGATCGCCTCTGGCGTTGCTCGATGGCGGCGCGACAGGCTCCGGCTTTTCGGAAACGGCGCGCTCATAACCCACGGCGCCAAGCCCCGCGACGGCGGCAACGCCGACGCCCGAACCGATCAGAACATTGCGGCGGTTGACGCTCAGTGTTTGTCCTCGTCCGCCATGAAACGGATCAGCTTTTCATAATCTTCGCGCGTGCAGGCGCTGCATTGCCCGCCCGCGGGCATTGCCTGGAATCCGGTGATCGCATGTTCGGTCAATGTCGGCAGGCCTTTCTGCCAGCGCGCGTCCCAGGCATCGTGATCGTGCACCAGCGGTGCGCCGGAACCATCGACCGCGTGGCAGGCCTTGCAGGAATGTTCGTAAAGCGATGCCAGCGCCGGATCGGCGGGCTTGAGCTTCGCAAGTTCTTCCGGCGTCGGCTTGGTCTTGCCGCAGCCGGCCAGCAGCAGACCGGCGCACAACACAACGAATACGCGACGCATCATCCCCACCCCGAATTGCTCGCAAGATTTGTCGGATTTCGTTCGTGATGCAATCCCACCCTCCCCATGAGGGAGGGTCGAAACGCGAAGCGTTTCGGGGAGGGGTGCGCGAAGCGCTTCCTGCGCCATGACCCCTCCCCGAAAAATTCTGCGCGCTCGCTGCGCTTCGCTGCTCGAATTTTGTCGACCCTCCCTCAAGGGGAGGGTGGAAGCGCGGCGCACAAAAAAAGAGGGAGAGCGCGAAGCTCTCCCTCCTCCGGCACCCGCCGTTGCCCCCGGCGAATGCCTGCGCGGACTGTTTTCGACCGTTACTGCTCGGTCTAGTAGTGGATGATCTGGCCGGTGTTGCCGATCGCGGTGGCCGAAACCGACGCGTTGCCGGCAACATTCTTGAGGTTGACGGTCGTCGACGCATTCACCGCGGCGCGGTTGATCTGCCAGTTGTTCACGTTGCCGTACGGTGCGTTGGTGTCTTCCTCGAAGGTGTTGCTCACCGCGGTGGACGCCAGCGACACATCGCCATAAGCGTTGGTGACGTTGGCCTGCATCGTGGCGGACGGGTCGATCGCCTTGCATTCCTGCGTCGAGTCCACATTGGTGGAGGTGGGGTCCATCGACACCGAGGCCGAGTTACACACCGCCTGGCTCGACAGGCCGACATCGCCGCCGACATTCTTCACGTTCGCATAGACATCGGAGTCGATGTTCTTCGTCGAGACGTACTGATCGTTGATCACGTTGGTGTTGTTCATCGTCGTGATGTCGATCGCGTTGCCGCCGGCTGCCGCGCCGCCCGTGAGGCTGCCCACGACATTCTTGGCGTCGAGGTTCAGCGTCGCGGTCTGATTGTTCAGATTGACCTGACCGTTCAGGATATTGCTCGTGCCGCCATCATTGCTGCTGTCCGCGCAGGCCAAGCCCGTCGACAGGGTCAGAATTGCTGTAGCCGTGATAAGGGTTCTGGCGAGACGTGTCATAATGGTTCTCCTTGGTAGCTGTGTATGAGGCGTTTGCGATCCGCGGGGCGTGGCTCGGGCTGTTGTCTCCAGGGCCGGCGAGCGGATCAGCCGACGTGCCGAAGGTTGATGCGCAGGAACTGGCCGGCGCGTGATAGAGGCGCGACACCATCTCCAGCACCGCGCGTTCGACGACCGAGCGCACCGCGAGCTGGATCGGTTCCAGCGCGCTTTTGCCCAGCGAAGCGTCGAAGAAGGTGTGGCCGAGGAAGTCGAACACGCCCGCCTGGATCTGACGGCCGATGATCTGCTTCTGGTAGGAGATCACGTCCAC
>JBQCJO010000141.1:0-4737 GCA_051952735.1 Rhizomicrobium sp. | reverse complement strand
CTTTCGGTTCGGGCAAACCTTGCGTGGCAGGCGCCATCTCGATCTGGATGGCGAGATCGCCGGTGCGGTGCGGGCTGGCGATGTCGTCTAGCAGCGCGCCCAGCGGCAAACGGTCCAGCGCGCGCATCACGCTTTCTTCCGGACGTGCGAGACGGGTGAGGATGCCGCGGCAGCGTTCCGCCTCCTGGCGCAACAGCCGCGCGTCTTCGGCTTCTGGCGAATTGGGCGGCAAGGCGCGTTCCAGCTCGCGACTCACGATCGCGATGGTGCCGAGCGGCGTGCCGAGCTCGTGCGCCGCTGCGGCGGCGAGCGCGCCGATGGATGCCATGCGATGTTCGCGCGCCAGCGCCAGTTGCGTGGCCGACAATCCCGCCTGCATGCGCGCGGCTTCCGATGCGATGCGCCATGCATAGATGGAGGTGAATCCGATTCCGATGACGAGCGATGCCCAGATGCCGCCCAGGAAAAGCGGCGGAAGCATCAGCGGCTCATTGGCCGGCCAAGGCAAAGGCTTGTGAACGACACCAATGATCGACACCGCCGCGAGCGCGATGGCCGCGAGCAAAAGGGTGTTGCCGAGATCGAGCGTCGCCGCCGCGATCACCACGGGCGCGATGAACATCAGCGAGAACGGATTCATGATGCCGCCGGTGAGATACAGGAGCGCGGCAAGCTGCACGACGTCATAGGCGAGATAGGCGGTGGCCGCGCGATTGGAGAGGCGATGCGTCGGCTCGTAGCGCAACGCGAGGAACCCATTGAGCGCTGCGCTCGCCGCCACCGCGATGGCGCAGGGGATCAGCGGCAGCGGATAGCCCAGCCCATAGTGAACCAGCAGCAAGGTCACCGATTGCCCGCCGATCGCGAGCCAGCGCAGATTGGAGAGCGTGCGCAAACGCACGCGGCCGGGGCGCGACGGCAGGATCAGATTTTCATCGTCATAGGACGGCCAGAGCCAACCCAGCCACGAGCCTTGCGATTCCTGTTCTGTCATGCGTAGGACCATTCGCCGCTTTGGCGGTTGCCAGCGCCAAGTCTATCAATCGCCGAGCCTTGCAGGAACATTCGATGATCCGCACGCCCGAAGCGCTTATTCCCTATATACTGGCGATTGCCGCCGTGCTGGGCGGACTGGCGTGGCATCTGGGCGACGGCGTGGGCGGGTTGGGCCGCACCGTGACTATTGGCCAGGCCAGTATCGGCGGACCGTTCGTACTGACCGACCAGAACGGCAAGACTTTCACGGACAAGAATCTGCGCGGGCACTGGACGCTGCTCTACTTCGGCTACACGCATTGCCCCGATGTCTGCCCGCTGACTTTGCAGATGGTCGCCGACACCATGGACAAATTGGGCGCAAAGGCGGCACGCGTGCAGCCGGTGTTCGTCACGGTCGATCCGGCGCGCGATACGCCGGCGGTGATGAACCAATATGTGAGCGCGTTCGGAAAGACATTCGTGGGCCTGACCGGCAGCGATGCGCAGATCGCGCAAATGACGCAGGAATTCCATGTCTATGCGAAGAAGCGCCCGGTGAAGGGCGGCGATTATGCGATGGATCATTCCGGCGCAATCTATCTTCTCGATCCCGAGGGCAAGTTCGCCGGCACCTATGAAGAAGTGCAGGGACCGGACAAGATCGCAGCCGATCTGCGGTCGCGGCTTTAGATCGCCGGAACGGCCACGCCCGATTGCAGACAAGCCGCGATCAGCGTGTTGCGCATCAGGTTGACGATGGTGGTGGCGCCGATGCCGCCGGGAACAGGCGTGATGGCGCCCGCGACTTTCACCGCCGCATCGTAATCCACATCGCCCACGATCTTGTATTTGCCGTCGCCCGCATCGACTCGGTTGATGCCGACATCGATCACGGTGGCGCCGGGCTTCACCCAGTCGCCTTTCACGAAGAACGGCTTGCCGATGGCGGCGACGAGAATGTCGGCAGCGCGGCATAGCGCGGGCAAATCGCGCGAGCGCGAATGGGCCATCGTCACGGTGGCGTTGGCCGCGAGAAGTAGTTGCGCCGCGGGTTTTCCGAACAGCAGCGAGCGGCCGATGACGAGGGCGTTCATGCCGGAGATGTCGCCGACATAGTCCTTCAGCAGCATCATCATGCCCATCGGCGTGCAGGAGACGAGTTGCGCGCGGCCGGACATCAGTAAGCCCGCGTTATAAGGCGTCAACGCATCCACATCCTTCGCCGGATCGAGCAGATCCAGCACAGCCGCTTCGCGCACCTGTTTGGGCATCGGCATCTGCACCAGAATTCCGTGCACCGCTTTGTCGTCGTTCAACGCTTTGACGCGCGCCAGCACTTCGGCTTCGCTTGCGTTCTCCGGCAAGGCGTAATGGAAAGATTTGAAGCCGATGGCTTCGGCGGTCTTGCCCTTGTTTCGGACATAGACCTCGCTCGCCGGATCGTTGCCGACAAGAACGGTGGCCAATCCCGGCACGACGCCATGCGCGGCTTTCAGCTTCGCGGCTTCTTCCTGCACCTTCGCGCGAAGGCCCGCTGCGAACGCCTTGCCGTCGATGATGCGGCCCGTCATGTCAGAACTCCGAAAGCCTCGCTTCGAGCGTTGCCCTATCACCAACGATCTCGATTGTCTTGAGCCGCGATGTCTCGCCGGCGGCAAGGCGGATCGACGATTTGGGAATATCCAGAGATTTCGCCAGAAGCGCGATCAGCGCCATGTTCGCCTTGCCATCTTCCGGCGGCGGCGAGACGCGCGCCTTCAGATGACGCTTGCCGTTTGCATCGTCCGCCCAGCCGTCGATCGCGTCGCGGCCGCCGCGCGGCGTGAGCCGGACCACGATGCGCAGTGCTTCCGCCACATTCAGAAGGCGTAGCGGTCGGCCAGCCAGACAACGACCTGCTGCAGGAACCACACGCCGATGAAGACGATGATCGGCGAAACATCCAGCCCGCCCATCGGCGGCAATACCTTGCGCACCTGGCGGAACACCGGTTCGGTGAGCGTGTCGAGCAACCGCAGGATCGAACGCGCCGCCGGATTGTAGCCGTTGATCACGCCGAAGGAGACAAGCCAGCTCGCCACCACCGCCGCGAGCACGATCCACCAATAAAGATCGAGCAGCAGAAGGATCAGCGAAAAGATCGGTGCGGGCATGGCGAGACTCGCGTGAGACGAGGAACCTTTTAGCGGTCCGGTTCCGGAAGGAGCAAGTTAGAGATGGGTAGCGAAGGGTGGCTTGCCAACCGGTCCATAGCGACAGCGCATGGACGCGGAAACTGCACCAGTCCTCCTTCGCCAAGGCTTCGGAGGACACCAACCTTCGCGGCTTAGCCGCGTAGGTTGGTGGAGCTGAGCGGAATCGAACCGCTGACCTCCTCATTGCGAACGAGGCGCTCTCCCAACTGAGCTACAGCCCCTAACCGGGGTTCGCGAGGGGTCCGCCTCGCGAGAGGCGGGGTTTTAGGGAGCCGCCGTCACCCCGTCAAGGCGCGGTGGGCACGAAGTCCGGCCGCCCGCGGAAACGCCACCAGACATAGACCCAGATCGCCAAAATCAGCGGATACATCAGGAAACTCGCTTCGGTGCCGAGCACGCCGCCGGTGAGCCAGGCCGGGCCATGGAACGTCACGTCAAGCATGCGGCCTTGCGGAATCCGCTCGCCGTTCGGCGTGCCGATGACGAAGAACTGCATGAAGTCGTAGGCGATGTGGAAACCCACCGCGAACCACAGATTGCCGGTGCGCAGCACCGTGTAGCAGAGCCACAGACTTAAAGTGACGAGCGTGATGACGTCCCAGATGTTTTCGCCCGGCTTCAGGAAGTAGTGCGCGGCGGCGAAGAGCGCGGCGATCACAAACGACGCGGGCCAGAAGCCGATGCTGCGCCAGAGCGACTGCAGAAAATAACCGCGGAAGTAATATTCCTCGCCAAGGCCGACGAGCACATTGGCGCCGAGCCATGCGAGACCGGCATAGAGCAGCGCCTCGCCGTTCAGCGCGAAGCCTTTGATCTGCATGCCGCCGAGCGCGATCATGCCGATGGCGACGAGAGCCGCCATCACCACGCCGACAATGAAGCCTTCCCACAGACGCGGGCCAAGCATGCTGCGCAAGGGAAAGCCGTAACTCAACAAGCCGCGATGCTCATAGATCGCGAAGGGAATCGTGCAGAGCAGCGCAACAAGAAGATTGACCGCTTCGCCGAACGCGATGGCATCGGCGGAAAGACCATCGCCTATGTGCAGAGCGTTCTGCACCGGCACCAGCGCATATTGCAGCAGGAACGGCGCGACGAAGGCGGACAAGGCAAAGAAGATCACGGTGCGCCAGAAATGACGCAACCTTCCCTCTGCATTCAGGAACAGCTGCTTCATGAAATCCCCCGACACGTCATGTGCCGGGAGAATCTATCGCGCCGCTATTTTCCCGTATAGGTCACGCGCCACACGGTTTTGCCCGCATCGTCGGCGACGAGAAGGCTTCCGTCTTTCGCCACCGCGAGCCCCGCAGGACGTCCCCACACCTGCGCGGGACTGGTGCCGGGCTTTGCGAAGCCGGTGAGGAAATCGTCGTACCCCCCGACGGGTTTTCCGTTCGCGAACTTCACATGCACGACCTTGTAGCCGGTGGGCTTTGCGTTGTTCCAGGAGCCATGCAGCGAAACGAAAGCATCGCCTTTGAAGTCCGCCGGGAATTGCGCGCCGTCATAGAAGACAAGTCCGAGCGGCGCGGAATGCGATTGGAAGAGAAGATCCGGCACG
>JBQCJO010000140.1:0-2235 GCA_051952735.1 Rhizomicrobium sp. | reverse complement strand
AAGCCGAACTGATGCTGAAGGGCTTGCGCGTTCTTCTAAGCCCGTCGACGGCCGCGAAGAGGCTTGAAGATCTGACCGCGCTCATGGTGGAAGCCATCGCAGGCGCGGCGCACGTTGTCTTGGACGTGGAGCGGAACGGCCGGATTCGTGCGTTGATTCCGGCAAGCCGGCCGGTCGGCGGCGAAATCTTGGCCTCGTTGTGCCAATCCCCCACTGCGCCCGTCAGCTGCCACAAGGAGCACGATCCGCAGACGCCGGCTTTGCGCGCGCTGTTGGGACTTCACAGCGGCGAGGTCGCGCTGATCCATCTTCCGCTGGCCTCGCAGAACGTTGTGCTGGTCTGCGCCTCCCGCCGGGAAGACGGGTTTCGCAGCGAGGATATCGGTTTGGCGAGCCGTTTTGCGCTGATCCTGCGCCAGGCGTTGATGCTCAAGGAGGAGCAGGACAAGCTTGTGCAAGCCGCACGGCTTTCGGTGCTGGGACAGATGTCGGCGAGCCTGGCCCATGAGCTGCGCCAGCCGCTCAACACGATTTCGGTGGCCGCGCAGAACCTGGAACTGATGGCCGCCGCCGGTCCCATTCTGCCGGAGACCTTGTCCGCCAAGATCGAACGTATCCGCGGACAAGTCGATCGCGCCGCCCACATCATGGATCGCATTCGCCGGTTCTCCCGCAGAAACAGCGAAGACTTCGCACTTGTGGATGTCGTCCCATTGGTCGAGGGCGTGCGCGTGTTGCTGGGTCCCGATCTCATCGCTGCCGGCATCCTCCTCAAGGTCGAGATTCCCGAACCGATGATGCTGCGTTGTGACGCCATCCAGATCGAACAAGTGCTCACCAATCTGGTGCGCAACGCGATGGATGCTTTGAACGGAATCGGCAGTGCCGCCAGGACGCCGAATGGCGTTATCACCATCCGAGGAATGCGCGCCAATGGCGGCATCCTCTTGCGCGTCGAAGACAACGGTCCCGGCTTTCCGGCCGATGTCGCCGCGCGCCCGCTCGAGACCTTCTATACCAGCAAAGGCGCGGAGGCCGGAACGGGATTGGGACTTTCCATCTGCCACATGATCGCGCGCGAACACGCCGGCAGCCTCACGATCGGCAATCACGCCAGCGGGGGCTTCGTCGAGCTTCGCTTGCCCGAACGGTCAGGCATTTAAACCATGATGATCCGGCATCAGTCTTTGATTGAGCTCCTCGCGCAAGAGGCACAAAGCGCTCAGGATTTCGTCTTCGGTCAGGCATTGCACCGGATTACAGGACGGCGGAACGCGGCCGTCGCGGGAATAGACGACGAGGCGGTTGCAACGGCAGGACCTGTTCATGTTCGGGCAATGGGCCATGAGCGGAAGACAGCCTGCCACAGCACCACGCCATCCGGTGTCGATATTTGTGCACAAATGTCTAGGGAGTCCTGACGATGGAAGAGACGCACAATCTTTCCGGCGCGATCGTTCTTGTTGTCGACGACGACCGCAATCTGCGCGAGGAGCTTTGCGACTATCTGACCGCGCATGGCGTGCGGGCCGAAGGTGCGTCCGACATCCTGGGGGCGCGCCATCGCTTGGGCCTGAAGCGGTTCGACCTGCTGTTGCTCGATTTGTGGCTGGGCGGCGAAAACGGTTTTGATCTTCTGCGCGAAGTCAGAGGCGGACAGGATATGCCCTGCATCATGATGACCGCGCAGGACGATCTCACGGACAAGATCGTCGGCTTGGAGTTTGGTGCCGCCGACTATCTGTTCAAACCTGTTAATCTGCGCGAGCTGCTGGCGCGGATGCGATCGCTCTTGCGTCGCGCGGCAACTGTTCCCGTCTTGCCGGTTCGTGCGGCCGATACGCATGGCTGGCGCTTCGACAGCATCCGACGAAATGTTTATGCGCCGGATGGGCGGACAATCGAGCTCTCCACCGCGGAATGCGAACTTTTTGCGCAACTCGTTGCCCATGAAGGCGAGCCGCAATCTCGAAATGAATTGTGCCGCCAAGTGTTCGACCGGCAGTGGCAGCCATATGATCGCGGCCTGGACAGCCTGATCGTGCGGCTCAGGCGCAAGATCGAGCCTGATCCCGATCATCCGCTGGTCATCAAGGCTGTGCGCGGAAAGGGTTATGTCTTCACGGGTTTCCCGGCTTGAACCGGAAAAAGCTTGCGCCGGACACATGTGTGTCCGGCGCAGTTGCTGGATAGCGCGCGGTCCGGCAGGGGCCTTTGGGTGGCGCCAGACACTGG
>JBQCJO010000139.1:0-2007 GCA_051952735.1 Rhizomicrobium sp. | reverse complement strand
CAATCGGTGGCGTGGCCGAACGTGTCGGCGCTCATCTCGCGCAACGTCGACTGGAATCATCAAGGGCAGTATCAGGGCCTGAACAATGCGGTGGGCGCTTTGGCCCGTTTGGTTGGCCCTTTCATCGCCGCCCTCGCCTTTTCCGGGTTGAGCGTGGATGCGCCGTTCTTCGTCGCGGCATTGCTCGTGATGCCCGCGATCTTCCTCGCCTGGTCGGCGCGCAATCCGCGCACGCCGGTCACCGGGATGTGACCCCGGCGCTCGTGCTGAAACGATAGAATTTCAGAACGCGGCATTTCGGGGGATAAGCCATGCGCTTCACATCGACGCTTTTCATCTGTCTGCTTGCATCGACCGCTGCCATGGCGGCAACGACACCGCCGCCTGCGGGATGCGCGACGAAAGAAAGCCGGCAATTCGATTTCTGGGTCGGCACATGGGATGTGCACGCCAAGGCGGCGCCGGACAAGAATGTCGCCACGAGCCTGATCGAAAATCTTTATCACGGCTGCGCCATTCGCGAGAACTGGATGCCGCGGAACGATCACAAAGGCGGCAGCATCAATGCGTGGTCGCCGCAGAAAAAAACGTGGCGGCAATTCTGGGCGGACTCCGATGGCGGCTCGGCCCTGTTCGAAGGCGGATGGAACGGCAAAGCGATGGTGCTGACCGGCGTGTGGCCGCAGCCGGGTCATCCCACGCAGATGACGCGCATGACCTATACACCGCTCGCAGACGGCAGCGTCGAGCAAAGCGGCGTGACGTCGGACGACAACGGGAAAACCTGGCAACCGAGTTTCGATCTGATCTATGTCCGCGCAAAGAAGTGAGCGCGCTGCTCGTTTTCCGCAGCATTGAATTTTCCCACTAGTCTTGCCGCGCATTTGCGACGCTCCTAAGTGTGGGCCGTCGAAACTGCGGGGCTTGCCATGCCGGAACGCCATTTCACGGACGAAACGAATGCGCCGCTGAGCGCACTTGGCATCTGGCGCTTCTGGCCGCTGCGCTTTGTGTTGTTCTTTGTCGTTCTCACCGGCGCGTATGTCGGTTGCGGCTTGCTGGCGGGCGTCGTTCCCAAAAAGCTGCCGTTCATTCCCGCCGATGTCTCGAGGCCGGCCTTCGTGCTGCTCGGCGTTGCGATCATGATCACGATCTATCGCCTTCTGGTGCGCTGGACGGAAAAGCGCGGCACATCAGAGCTTGCTGCGACGGGCGCGTTTTCGCACCTGTTGGGCGGCGCGCTTCTGGGTTTTGCGATGTTTAGCGGCGTGATCGCGATCGATGTCGCCTTGGGCGGCGCGCGCATCCAGGGTTTTGCGGGATTTGACGGGTTGGTGTCTGCATTCTCCATGGCGCTGCTCGCCGGCGTGGCGGAAGAGATCATCGTCCGCGGTGCGGTCTATCGCTTGCTGGAAGACGGCTTCGGCACGATGATCGCTATTATCTTATCGGGCGCGTTGTTTGGATTGCTCCATGCTCTCAATCCCGGCGCGACATGGGCGAGCACAGCGGCCATCGCCGTGGAAGCAGGCGTTCTTCTCGCAGCAGCCTATCTGGTGACACGCTCTTTGTGGCTCGCCATCGGCCTGCATTTCGGCTGGAACTTCACTGAGGGCGGAATTTTCGGCGCGGCCGTGTCGGGCGGAAAATCGCATGGTCTTGTCACCACCGTCTTCGCGGGACCGGACTGGCTGACGGGCGGCAAGTTCGGACCCGAGGCCTCGCTGACTGCGGTGATCCTGTGTGTCGTGGTCGCGGCGGTGTTGCTTGCCATGGCTATCCGGCGCGGCGAATGGAAGCCGCTGCGCTTCCGATTTGCGACCGCCTGATACAAGCCAGCGCTTTCGCATCGGCACGAAGCTCGCTTATCGTGCGCCCTGTTTTTCGCAGGGTCTGCACCATGCCAGCGCTTGAAGCCATCCGCCCCGTCGCGCTCGACGAGATCCGCGCCGCGGCGAAACGCATCGGCGGGACGATACAGCGTACGCCGCTGGTGAAACTGCAGCT
>JBQCJO010000138.1:0-4104 GCA_051952735.1 Rhizomicrobium sp. | reverse complement strand
GATAAGGTGCTGGTGGCCGTGGCGCTGATGATGCTGGTGGCGGAAGGCACGATCGAACAGTTCAACCTCGATCTTGCTCCCGGCTACGGCATGCACAGCCTTCTGAAGCTGGTGCCGGCGCTCATCATTCTCTCCCGCGAGATTCTCGTTTCGGGCCTGCGCGAATTCCTGGCGGGCACTCGCGTCACCATCCGCGTGACGGCGGTGGCCAAGCTGAAAACCACGATCCAGATGATCGCCATCGGCGCGATGATCCTGGGCCCGATTGCCGAGGAATTCGTGCCCGGCGCGGCCTATTTCGCCTATGCCGCGCTTTGGATCGCCGCGGCGCTCACCGTTTACACCGGCGTCGTCTATTTCAACGAAGGCATGAAGCATCTGGCGCCGCAGCGAGCGCCCGGAGACGCCTGACGTGACACTGCTCTACTTCGCCTGGGTGCGGCAGAAGACCGGCCGCGGCGAAGAACAGCTGGCTCTTCCCGCCGATGTGAAGACGGTTTCTGATCTCATCGCATTTCTCACCAAGCGCGGCGGCGGCTTTGCCGATGCCTTCGCCGACACGCGGCGCGTCCGCGTCGCGGTCAATCAGGAACACACTGGATTCGACACGCCGCTCAGGGACGGCGACGAAGTGGCGTTCTTCCCGCCGGTGACCGGCGGATGATCACGATCCGCATCCAGCGCGAGGATTTCGACATCGGTGCGGAAGTGGCCGCACTCGATGCCGAGAACACCGGCGCGGTCGCGACCTTCACCGGCAAAGTGCGCAAGGAAGGCGACCTGGCCGCGCTGACGCTGGAACACTATCCGCACATGACCGAACGCGAGATCGGCCGCATCGTGGACGATGCGCAAGCGCGCTGGCCGTTGATGGGCGTGACGGTCATCCATCGCGTCGGGCGGCTATTGCCGGGCGACAAGATCGTTCTCGTCGCGGTGGCGGCGAAGCATCGCGGCGCGGCGTTCGAGGCGTGCCAGTTCCTCATGGACTATCTCAAGACCCGCGCGCCTTTCTGGAAAGAGGAAGAGCGCAGCAGCGGTACGCACTGGGTCGACGCACGGCACAGCGACGACAAAGCGGCGGAGCGCTGGCGCGATAAATGACGGCGCCAAGCTGGTTCTGGATTGTCTTCGTCGTCTTTGCGGCTGCCGGGCAGACCGGCCGCAACATAGTGCAGCGCGAACTGATGACACCGCTGGGCGCGTGGGGCGCGACCAACGTGCGCTTTCTGTGGGGCGCGCCGTTCGCGATCCTCTTTCTGATCGGCGTGCATCTGGTTCAGCATCAAGCGCTCCCTCATCCCGAAAGCGATTTCTGGTTCTGGATCGTCGCCGGATCGCTCGGCCAGATCTTCGGCACAGCGCTGATGCTGATGACGATGGAGCTGCGTTCCTTCGTCGTCGCGACCGCCTACATCAAAACAGAGCCGGTGTTCGTGGCGCTGTTCGGTGCGATATTCCTCGCCGATGCTTTAACCCTGCCGATGCTGGCCGCGATCCTGATCGCGATCGCGGGTGTCGTCGTCATGTCGTTCAAGCCCGGCGCGGACTACGCCGACACGCGCGCAGCGTTGGTGGGGACGGGATCGGGTCTCGCCTTCGCGGTGGCGGCGATCGGCTTTCGCGGCGCGATCCTGTCGCTGCATCTCACCGATTATGTGATGGCGGCGACATTCACTTTGGCGACTGGGCTGATCATCCAGGCCGTTCTGCTGACCGGCTGGCTCGCCATTCGCGATCTGCCATCGCTAAAAGCAACGATGCGGCTTTGGAAACAATGTTTGCTCGGCGGTTTCCTCGGCGCGCTGGCGTCGGAGTTCTGGTTCCTCGGCTTCGCACTCACCTCGGCAGCGAATGTGCGCACGCTGGGATTGATCGACGTGATTTTCGCGCAAGGCGTTTCCAGCTTCGTGCACCGGCACCACGTCACCCGGCGCGAATATGCCGGCATCGCGATCCTGCTCGCGGGCGCCATCCTGCTGGTGGTGGTGCATCACTGAAACCGACACCAGCATTGGTAGTTGAATTGCAAATTGATGGGGGTACCGCCCCCTCCCCCCAACCTTTTCCGCGACGCGTGCCTTGCATCGCTTATGAGGGCGCGACCAACAGCAAAACCGCCGGCTTTCGCGGGCAGCTGGGCTTTGGGCGCAGTTCGAGAATTGGAAGTTTTGTACGCCCCTACCGTCACGGTGTCAAGGAAATTATAGACACTCGTAGGAACGAATTATACCGCTGATCTGAAAAGGAAAAGCCCGCCGGCGAAGGCCGGCGGGCTGTCATTCAACGAAAAATTTTAGCTCGCGGCACTCTTGCCGCGGCGCGGCGCGGGTTTCGCGCTGCCGGCCACGGAGGCCAGCTTTTCCGTGCTCTTCTTGCGCGCTTCCGCGTGGCGGCGGCGCTTCTGCTTTCTCTTGGCGTTCATTCCACTCGCGCCCATGGCGGTACTCCTCGTGTTCGGTGCGGTGCCAATACACCTATTGCGGCTCGGCGAAAATCTTTTTCAGCTCGGTCTTGAGGATCTTGCCGTTGGCGTTGCGCGGAAGCGTCTCCGGCCAGAACACCACCTTCACCGGAACCTTGAAGGCGGCGAGCTTGCCCGCCACGAACTGGCGCAGGTCATCCTCCGTCGCGCGCATGCCCGGCTTCAGATGCACCACCGCGCCCGGCTCCTCGCCCAAGGTCTTGTGGGGCACGGCGACCAGTGCGACATCCATCACGGCGGGATGCTCGTAGAGGACGTTCTCCACTTCCACGCAGTAGATGTTCTCGCCGCCGCGGATCAGCATATCCTTGGCGCGGTCGATGATGTAGCAGAAGCCCTCTTCGTCGATGCGCGCCAGATCGCCGGTGCGGACCCAGCCGTTCACGAAGGTGGCGGCGGAAGCTTCGGGCTTGTTCCAATAGCCTTTGACGATGTTGGGACCGCACGCCCACAGCTCGCCCACCTCGCCGCGCGGCAATTCCTTTTTGCCTTCGATGTCCATGATCTTGATATCGCAGGCCGCGACGGCGGGGCCGCAGCTATCGGGACGGTTCTGATAATCCTCCGCGCTGTTGGAGGTATGCGTGGCGGATGTCTCCGTCATGCCCCAGCCATTGCCGGCGGCAGATTTCGGGAAGGTGGAGACGATCTTCTTCACCAACTCCGGCGCCGACGGCGCGCCGCCATAAGCGACGCTCTCCAGCGAGGACAGATCGTATTTGTGGCGATTGGGATGTTCGATGAGCTGCCACGCAATTGTAGGAACGCCGCCCGCGCTGTTGATCTTCTCGCGCTCGATGAGCTGCATCGCCAGTTCCGGCTCCCATTTGCGCATCAGCACGATCTTCGCGCCGGCCGCGATGGTGGGATTCATCACCGCGAAGCATCCCGTCGCGTGGAAGAACGGCACGGAGAGCAATGTGGTGCGCTGCGGATCGTTCGGGTTCGCGACAGGCGGCGCTTCGCCCCGGCGCAGGAAGTTGCGCGCAGCCACGCTGCCCGACGCCATGATGTTGGAGAGCATATTGCGATGGGTGCCGAGCGCGCCTTTGGGCTTTCCGGTGGTGCCGGAGGTGTAAAGGATCGTGGCGTCATCATCCGGGCCAAGCTGCACATCGGGCAACGGCGCGTCAGGAAGCTTCATCCAATCGTTCACATTGCCGAGCACGTCTTCGATGCGATGCACGATGGGATTGGGCAATTCGTCGGGATAGCGCGAGACATACACGCGCTTCAGATCGGGGCAATTCAGCAAATGCTCGCCGATGCGCTCCAGGCGCTCGGCATCGACGAAGGCGATCTTCGTGCCGCTGTCGACAAGGCCGTATTCCAACTCCGGCCCCGTCCACCACGCGTTCAGCGGCGTGACGATCGCGCCGAGGATCTCCGCGCCGTAGAAGATCGCGGGCCACTCGGGAAGATTGCGCATGATGATGGCGATGCGATCGCCCTTCTTCACGCCCTGCTTCTTCAGTTCGTTCGCGACCGCAACTGCGGCGCGATAGAAACTCTCATAGGTCGCGCGGTCGTTCTCATAGACGAGGAATTCCTTAGGACCGTGCGAGGCGCGCGCCGCCTGCAGCAATTCGCGCAAGGTCGGCGGCAGATTCTTCCAGGCG
>JBQCJO010000137.1:0-4686 GCA_051952735.1 Rhizomicrobium sp. | reverse complement strand
GCTTGCGACGGCGATGCCGGTTCCTGCGAGCAACTCCTTCAATCGCGCGCTGAGACCGGTGTCGCCAATCACCGCCATTTTCGGTTTGAACCGCTTCGCCTGCTCCGCGAGCAATTCGACATTCGATTGTGCGGTCAGCGCCTCAATCGGAAATGCGTCGTCACCGTAGACTGTGCGCGCGTGAGCAATCACGTCGAGCGTACTGACGCCGATGGAGCCCGTGCTGCCGAGGACAGTGACTTTGCGCGTTGTAACCGACGACAGATCCTCCGTCATGGTGCCCCCAACGCGAACGGATCGACCTGCATTACGAGAAAAATAAATGCCGCGACAGGGGCGACAAACAACATGGAGTCGATGCGGTCGAGAACGCCGCCGTGACCGGGAATGAGACTTCCACTGTTCTTCCTGCCGACTTTCCGTTTCAGGAAGGATTCAAAGAGATCGCCGAGCTGCCCCACAACGGAAGCACAAAGACCCAGCGCAGCGCCGTGCCGGGGATTGGATTGCAGGACCATAAAAAGAATTGCCGTTGCCAGCGTTCCCGCCACCGCTCCGCCGATGGCGCCCGACCACGTCTTGTTCGGTGACAGCGCCGGCCAAAGCTTCGGACCTTTGAGCAGATTGCCGGTGATCAGCGCACCGGTATCCGTCAGCCATACGGCAAAGAACAAAGCGAACAATTCCCAGACCCCGTTCGCGGATGCCTGACGGATAGCAACCAGGCTCAACACGGGCACGCCGATATAGAGCATCGCCGCACCATGCCAGAACATTCCCGCGCCCCGTCTCGCTGCGAGAAGCAGATCGATAACCGCCACGAAAGCGAGAACCAGCCAAGGGACCAGGATAAGTTCGGGACGGGCCGTCGCTACAACTTCTGTTCCAGCCGCGACTGCGATGCCGGCGATGGAGACAATCGAAAGCCAGAAATAATTCGAGCCGGCGAACATGCGATGCCATTCGCGCGCCGCGGCCGATGCGCCGACAGCGATGAAAAGCGCGAACCAGAAGCCGCCATACCAGGTCGCGGCGATCGCGACCGCGGCAAGGCCGAAGCCGAACAAGGGCCGCATAAGCCAATCGAGCGTGACGTCGAAGCCGAGAAACTTTCGCGAAGCCTTCGCGGCCGGAGCCGAGCCGTGCTGCGCACTTGCCGTATTGGAGAGGCCGCTCAAGCGACAGCTTCCGGCGTGACCGCGCCGAAGCGGCGTTCGCGCTGCGCGAACGTATTGAGCGCTTCGAAGAAATCCTCGCGCGTGAAATCCGGCCAGGACTTCTCGACAAACACAAATTCCGAATAGGCCGATTGCCAAAGCAGGAAGTTGCTCAGGCGATACTCTCCGCTCGTGCGGATCACCAGATCGGGATCGGGCGTCCCCGCGGTGGAAAGCCTGGATGCGAAGAAATCCGTCGTGATGGTTTCAGGATCGAGTTCACCTTTCGCCGCCGCCCGCGCCATCTCGCGCGCTGCAGCCGCGATCTCTTCCTGCGCGCCATAATCGAAGGCGAGCGTCAGGTTGAGGCCCGTGCATTTCTCTGTGCGCGTTTCGCTCTCCTGCATCAGCGCGACGATATCCTCGCTCGCCCGCGACCGGTTGCCGATGAAGCGAACACGCACATTGTTCTCGAGAAGCTGGCTCACGTCCTCGCGCACATAGGCACGGAACAGACTCATCAGATGGCTGACTTCGGTGATCGGCCGCTTCCAGTTCTCCGAGGAGAATGCGTAGAGCGTGAGGTTCGGAAGCCCGACGTCGTTTGCCGCACGCACGATGGTGCGGACCGTCGAAACACCGGCCACGTGACCAGCGGCTCGCGGCATCAAGCGCTTGCTGGCCCAGCGGCCATTGCCGTCCATGACGATGGCGACATGGCGCGGCAGGCCGGCCTTGTCGGGCATGGAAACTGTTTTTGCCATACGCACTCCTGCCTGAACCCGGCACTCAGACCTGCATGATCTCCTGCTCTTTGCCATGCAGGGCCTGGTCGATATCCCGGATATGCCCGTCGGTCAGCTTCTGCAATTCATCGCCGAGTTTATGGTGTTCATCCTGACCGATTTTGCCGTCTTTTTCCGCCTTTTTGAGGGCGTCCATGCCATCGCGGCGGACATTGCGGACGGCCACACGGGCAGCTTCTGCGTATTTGTGCGCCAGCTTCACGAGCTCCTTGCGGCGCTCCTCGTTCAGTTCCGGCAAGGGAACGCGGATCAACTGGCCGTCCGTCTGCGGGTTGAGGCCAAGGCCGGCATCGCGGATCGCCTTGTCCACGGCCTTAACCAAGCTCTTGTCCCACACCTGCACCGTGATCAGGCGCGGCTCCGGCGTGCCGACCGTGCCCACCTGATTGATGGGCGAGACATTGCCATAGGCTTCCACCTTCACCGGATCGAGCAGAGCGGCGCTGGCGCGGCCGGTGCGCAAGCCGTTGAGCTCGCTCTTCACCGTGGCGACGGCGCCATCCATGCGGCGGCTGAGTTCGTTCTTGTCGTAGCTCATGAAAGTTCCTCCGCGAGGAGCCGAGCTTACGCCCGTTCCTCGATGATGGTGCAGCGGCCTTCGCCGCGAAGCACCGCGGCCAGCGAGCCGCGGTCGTGAATCGAGAACACGATGATGGGGATTTTGTTCTCCCGCGAAAGGCTCACCGCCGCCGCATCCATCACCTGAAGATTCTTCGCCAAGACCTCGTGATAGCTGAGAGAATCATAGCGCTCCGCTTTCGGATCCTTCTTCGGATCGGCGGAGTAGACTCCGTCCACTTGCGTGGCCTTCAGCATCGCCTGGCAGTTCATCTCCGCTGCGCGCAGCGCCGCAGCCGTGTCGGTCGTGAAGAACGGATTGCCCGTACCCGCCGCGAAAATCACGACACGGCCCTTCTCCATGTGCCGGATCGCGCGGCGGCGGATATAGGGCTCCGACACGCTGGCCATCGGAATGGCCGACTGCACGCGGCAGCCGACGCCAATGCGTTCCATCGCCGCCTGCATGGCGAGCGCGTTCATCACGGTCGCGAGCATGCCCATGTAGTCGGCGGTGGCGCGGTCGATGCCTTTGGCGGCGCCCGCAAGGCCGCGGAAGATGTTGCCGCCGCCGATCACCATGCACACTTCGGTGCCGGCTTTCGTGGCGTCTTTCACATCCGCGGCGATGCGGTCAACGGTTGCGGTGTCGATGCCGTAAGCCTCGTTGCCCATCAGGGCTTCACCCGAGACTTTCAGCAGAACCCGGCGGTACTTCGGCGTCGAACCCATAGCCCCTCCGGAAACGGTCAACTCACTGACCCGACATCGCCTTCACTTCGTCGGCGAAATCGGTGGTCACCTTCTCGATGCCCTCGCCTACCTGATAGCGCACGAAGCCTTCGACTTCGATGGGCGCGCCGATTTCCTTGGAAACCTTCTCGACCACCTTGTTCACCGGCGTCTCGCCATCGATGACGAAGACCTGATTCATCAGAACCGATTCTTCATAGAACTTCCGCATCCGGCCTTCGAGCATCTTCTCGATGACATTTTCCGGCTTGCCGGACTGGCGCGCGATATCGGCCTGAATGGCGCGTTCGTGCTCGATCACCTCTTTGGAGAGGTGCGCGGAGGTCAGCGCCAAGGGGTTCGCCGCCGCAATGTGCATAGCGATCTGCTTGCCCAGCGCCATCAGCTTATCGGCGTTGCCGGACGACTTCAGCGCGACGAGAACGCCGATCTTGCCGAGTTCCGGGCCGGAAGCGTTGTGAACATAGCTTGCGACCACACCCGGATTGACGGCCAGCGCGGTGGCGCGGCGCACGCTCATGTTCTCGCCGATCTTCGCGACGAGTTCCTTGAGTGTGGCATCGACCGTGTCGCTGCCCATTTTCTTGTTGAGCAGCTTCTCGACGTCGCCATCGGCTTCGAGGCCGAGCTGCGCGGCGGACTTCACGAAGTCCTTGAACTGGTCGTTACGCGCAACGAAGTCCGTCTCTGCGTTCACTTCCACCAGCGCACCAGTGCCCGAACCAAGCGCGACGCCGACAAGACCTTCGGCGGCAACGCGGCCGGCCTTCTTGGCGGCCTTCGACAGGCCTTTCTTGCGCAGCCAGTCGATCGCCTGGTCCATATCGCCATTGGTTTCAGCCAACGCCGACTTGCAGTCCATCATGCCCGCGCCGGTCTTGTCGCGCAGGTCTTTCACCATCGTGGCGGTGATGTTCGCCATCGTTCTTCTCCGTATTCGGTATTGTTAGGCGGACGCGTGCTGCGCGGCGACTTCTTCGGCAGAACGCAGGTCCGGCAGCGCTTCCGCTTCGCCGACATCTACGCCAGCCGCAACCTGACCCTGCGAGAGACCATCGATGATGGCGCGGGCAGCGAGATCGCAATACATCGCGAGTGCGCGGGCCGCATCGTCATTGCCCGGGATCGGATAGGCGATGCCGTCCGGATTGGAGTTGGAGTCGAGAACCGCGACCACCGGGATGCCGAGCTTCTGGGCTTCGGCAACGGCGATCTGCTCTTTGTTCGTGTCGATCACGAACAGCATGTTCGGCAGGCCGCCCATTTCCTTGATGCCGCCCAGCGACAGGTCGAGCTTGTCGCGCTCGCGCAGCAGGCCGAGGAGTTCTTTCTTCTTCAGGCCCGAGCTCTGCGCGGAGGAAAGCGTCTCTTCGATCGAGCGCATGCGCTTGATGGAGCCGGAAATCGTCTGC
>JBQCJO010000136.1:0-9312 GCA_051952735.1 Rhizomicrobium sp. | reverse complement strand
GGATGTAGGCGAGCTCGCCGTCCTTGTACTTGATCAGCGCGATGAACGACGTGCGGTTCGGATCGTATTCCAGACGCTCGACCTTCGCCGGTTGGTCGGCTTTCTTACGCTTGAAGTCGACGATGCGGTAACGCTGCTTGTGACCGCCGCCTTGCCAGCGCACGGTGACGCGGCCGGTGTTGTTGCGGCCGCCGTTGCGGTGCTGACCTTCGGTCAGCGCCTTCACCGGGCCGCCCTTGTGCAGGCCCTTGCGGTCGATCAGCACCAGCTGACGCTGACCCGGGGTCGTGGGACGATATTGTTTCAACGCCATATTAGAGCCCCGTCGTCACGTCGATCTGGCTGCCCTCTTCGAGGGTGACGATCGCTTTCTTGGTGTCGGACTTCTTGAACTTGGTGCCGCGGAAATTCTTGTTCTTGCCCTTGGTGGTGATGGTGTTGACCGCCTTCACCTTGACCTTGAACAGCTCCGAGATCGCCTTGGCGATCTGCGGCTTGGTGGCGTCGAGCGTCACGCGGAAGACAACCTGGTTGGCTTCCGTCAGCTTCGTCGCTTTTTCCGTGATCACCGGCGAAACGATGACATCGTAGTTGATGGTCATGACAGGCGCTCCTCGATGGCCTGAAGCGCGGCCTTCGTCAGCACCAGCTTCTCGCTGCGCATGATGTCGTACACGTTGATGCCGGATGCCGGCAGCAGCGAGACATGCGACAGGTTGCGGGCGCTGAGATGGAAGTTCTTGTCGAACTCGCCGTCGACGACGAGCGCGCTCTTCAGACCCATCTTGCCGAAACGCTTCGCGAGATCGCCGGTTTTGACTTCCTTCGATTTCGCTTCGTCGATCACGACGATGTTGCCGTCCTTCGCCTTCGACGAAAGTGCGTGACGCAGACCGAGCGCCTTCACTTTCTTCGGCAGGTCGAATTCATGGCTGTGATTCACAGGACCCATGGCCTTCGCGCCGCCGACATAGAGCGGAGCGGAACGCGCGCCGTGACGGGCGCCGCCGCTGCCCTTTTGCGGGCCGGTCTTCTTCTTCGTGCGGTTCACTTCCGCGCGGGTCAGGATCTTGTGCGTGCCGGCGCGGCGCTTGGCGAGTTGCCAAACCACCACCCGTTGGATCAGGTCGGCGCGCGGCTCGAGACCGAAGATATCATCCTTCAGTTCGACTTCGCCGGACGACTTGTTGTCCAGATTGAGGACCTTCGTCTTCACGTTCAGCCCTCCGTCTTTTCTGCAGAAGCTTCGGCAGCCGGAGCAGCCTTGGCTTCGCGCTTCGTCACCGATGCAGGCGACGGCAGATCCTTGTGCGACTTCTTCACCGCATCGCGGATCATCACCCAACCGCCCTTGGAGCCGGGAACGGCACCGCGGATCATGATGAGACCGCGCTCGACGTCCACTTTCGCGACTTCGAGGTTCTGCGTCGTGATGTTCTCGTTGCCGTAATGGCCGTGCATCTTCTTGTTCTTGAAGGTCTTGCCCGGATCCTGACGGCCGCCGGTACCACCGAGCGAGCGGTGCGAAATCGACACGCCGTGCGACGCTTCGAGACCGCGGAAGTTCCAGCGCTTCATGGCGCCGGTGAAACCGCGGCCGATGGTGACGCCCGTGACGTCCACCTTCTGGCCGGCCACGAAGTGATCCGCCTTCAGAAGATCGCCCACTTCGAGCATGCTCTTCTCGTCGACGCGGAATTCCGCGAGCTTCTTGCGGGGTTCGACTTCCGCCTTCGCGAAACGGCCGCGATCGGCTTTGGTCAAACGCTTTGCTTTCGCGAAGCCGGACCCGAGCTGAACGGCCGTGTAGCCATCCTTCTCCTTGGTGCGCGTGGACACGACCTGACAGCCATCGAGCTTCAGGACCGTGACGGGCACATGACGGCCGTCCTCTAAAAAGAGGCGGGTCATGCCGACTTTCTGCGTGATGACGCCAGTGCGCATCGCGCTTCTACTCCTTAAAGCTTGATCTCGACGTCCACACCGGCGGCCAGGTCGAGCTTCATCAAAGCGTCGACGGTCTGCGGTGTGGGGTCGATGATGTCGAGAAGACGTTTGTGCGTGCGGATTTCGAACTGCTCGCGGCTTTTCTTGTCCACATGCGGAGACCGGTTCACGGTGAAGCGCTCGATGCCGGTGGGCAGCGGAATGGGTCCGCGGACCTGGGCGCCCGTGCGCTTCGCCGTGCTCACGATTTCCTTCGTCGAATTGTCGAGGATTCGATGATCGAAGGCCTTGAGCCGAATACGGATGTTTTGGTTCTGCATTCTTTTATTCCCTGTTCGGCCTAAGACCGACGATCTTCCTTCGGTCCTTACTTAATGATCGACGCAACGACGCCCGAACCAACGGTGCGGCCGCCTTCGCGGATGGCGAAGCGGAGCTTCTCTTCCATCGCGACCGGAACGATCAGCTCGACTTCGATCGAGACGTTGTCGCCCGGCATGATCATTTCCGTGCCTTCCGGCAGCTTCACGATGCCGGTCACGTCCGTCGTGCGGAAGTAGAACTGCGGACGGTAGTTGGAGAAGAACGGCGTGTGACGGCCACCCTCTTCCTTCGTCAGCACGTACACTTCGGCCTTGAAGGTCGTGTGCGGCGTGATCGAGCCCGGCTTCGCCAGAACCTGACCGCGCTCGATGCCTTCGCGGTCGATACCGCGCAGGAGGCAAGCGACGTTGTCGCCGGCCTGACCCTGATCGAGCAGCTTGCGGAACATTTCCACGCCGGTGACGGTCGTCTTCGACGTCGGCTTGATGCCGACGATTTCGACTTCCTCGCCGACCTTCACGATGCCGCGGTCGATACGGCCCGTGACGACGGTGCCGCGACCCGAGATCGAGAACACGTCTTCGATCGCCATCATGAACGGCTGGTCGATCGGGCGTTCCGGCTGCGGGATGTATTCGTCAACCGCGTCCATCAGCTTGAGGACGGCGTCGTGACCGAGCGCCGGCTCTTTGTTTTCGAGCGCCATGAGGGCCGAACCGCGGATGATCGGAATCTTGTCGCCCGGGAAGTTGTAGGACGACAGGAGTTCGCGAACTTCGAGTTCGACGAGATCCAGAAGCTCCGGATCGTCGACCATGTCGCACTTGTTCATGAACACGACGAGCGCCGGAACACCGACCTGACGGGCGAGCAGGATGTGCTCGCGGGTCTGCGGCATCGGGCCGTCGGCGGCGGACACGACCAGGATCGCGCCGTCCATCTGGGCAGCGCCGGTGATCATGTTCTTCACATAGTCGGCGTGGCCGGGGCAGTCGACGTGCGCATAGTGGCGCTTGTCGGTCTCATACTCGACGTGCGCCGTCGAGATGGTGATGCCGCGTGCCTTCTCTTCCGGCGCCTTGTCGATCTGGTCGTACGCCGTGAACGTGGCGCCGCCCTTTTCGGCGAGCACTTTCGTGATCGCGGCGGTCAGCGAGGTCTTGCCATGGTCGACGTGACCGATGGTGCCGATGTTGCAGTGAGGCTTGTTGCGCTCGAATTTAGACTTGCCCATTTGCGTATCTCCTTAGGCGTACTTGGCTTTGACTTCATCCGCGATTTGGCGCGGAACTTCCTCGTAATGATCGAACTGCATCGAGTACTGCGCGCGGCCCTGTGACATGGAACGCAGCGTGTTGATGTAGCCGAACATGTTTGCCAGCGGGACCATCGCGGTCACGACCTGCGCGTTGCCGCGCGAGTCCGTGCCCTGCACCTGGCCACGGCGGCTGTTGAGATCGCCGATGACGCCGCCGAGGAAATCCTCCGGCGTCACGACTTCGACCTTCATGATCGGCTCGAGCAGCTTCACAGCACCCTTCGAAGCGAGCTCGCGGAACGCCGCGCGCGCCGCGATGTCGAAGGTGAGCGCGTTGGAGTCCACTTCGTGGTACTTGCCGTCCGTCAGCGTCGCCTTGAAGTCGATGACCGGGAAGCCGGCGAGCAAGCCGCTTTCCTTCTGGTTCTTCAGGCCCTTTTCGACGGCCGGGATGTATTCCTTCGGCACCGAACCACCGACGACTTCGTTTTCGAACACAAAGCCCGAACCCGGCGGAAGCGGTTCGAAATCGATCGACACTTCGGCGAACTGGCCCGAACCGCCGGTCTGCTTCTTGTGGGTGTACTTGATCGAAATCGGCTTGGAGAGCGTTTCGCGATAGGCCACCTGCGGGGCACCGACATTCGCGTCCACCTTGTAGGTGCGCTTCAGGATGTCGACTTTGATTTCGAGGTGGAGTTCGCCCATGCCCTTGAGGATGGTCTGGCCGGACTCGTTGTCGGACGAGACGCGGAACGACGGATCTTCCTGTGCGAGGCGGTTGAGCGCCACGCCCATCTTCTCCTGGTCGGCCTTCGTCTTCGGCTCGATCGCGACTTCGATAACCGGATCGGGGAATTCCATGCGCTCCAGGATCACCGGATTGTTCGGATCGCACAGCGTTTCGCCGGTCGTGGTCAGCTTCAGCGAGGCGAGCGCGACGATGTCGCCGGCGTTCGCTTCCTTCACGTCTTCGCGGGAGTTCGCATGCATGAGAAGCATGCGGCCGACGCGTTCCGTCTTGTCCTTCACCGAGTTCAGCACGCCCGTGCCGGACGTCACCGTGCCCGAATAGACGCGCACGAAGGTGATCGAGCCCACGAACGGGTCGTCCATGATCTTGAACGCGAGGCCGGAGAACGGCGCCTTGTCGTCGGCGGGACGCTCGACTTCATTGCCCTTGTCGTCGATGCCCTTCACCGCCGGAATGTCGAGCGGCGACGGCAGGAAATCGATCACGGCATCGAGCAGCGGCTGAACGCCCTTGTTCTTGAAGGCCGAGCCGCACATCACCGGCACGAACGCGAAGTTGATCGCGCCCTTGCGGATGCACTTCTTCAGGTCTTCGACGGACGGCATCTTGCCGTCGAGATAGGCTTCGAGAAGCTTCTCGTCCTGCTCGACCGCCATCTCGACAAGCTGGGTGTGCAGCTCATCGGCTTTGGCTTTGTATTCGGCCGGGATTTCGACTTCGTCGTATTTCGCGCCGAGCTGCTCTTCGTGCCAGACCAGCGCCTTCATCGACACGATGTCGACGAGGCCCTTGAAATCGGCTTCCGAGCCGATCGGCCAGGTGATGATCATCGGCTTGGTGCCGAGACGGTCGATCATCATGTCGACGCAGCGCTGGAAGTTCGCGCCCATGCGATCCATCTTGTTCACGAAGCAGATGCGCGGAACGTGATACTTGTCGGCCTGGCGCCACACGGTCTCGGACTGCGGCTCAACGCCGGCGACGGCGTCGAACACGGCAACCGCGCCGTCGAGCACGCGCATGGAACGCTCGACTTCAATGGTGAAGTCCACGTGGCCGGGCGTGTCGATGATGTTGATGCGGTGGTCTTTCCAGAAGCACGTCGTCGCGGCGGACGTGATCGTGATGCCGCGCTCCTGCTCCTGCTCCATGAAGTCCATGGTGGCGGCACCGTCATGCACTTCGCCGATCTTATGCGACTTGCCGGTGTAATAGAGAATGCGCTCGGTCGTCGTCGTCTTGCCGGCGTCGATGTGCGCGGCAATACCGATGTTCCGGTACATGTTGAGGGGGGTCGTGCGGGCCATCTTCTAACTCGTAGCTCTGGTTACCAGCGGTAGTGCGAGAACGCGCGGTTCGCATCCGCCATCTTGTGGGTGTCTTCACGCTTCTTCACGGCGTTGCCGCGGTTGTTCGCGGCATCCATCAGCTCGCCCGACAGGCGGCCCTGCATCGTCGGCTCGTTGCGGCCGCGCGCGGCCGTGATGAGCCAGCGGATCGCGAGTGCGCGCGCGCGGTCCTGACGGACTTCGACCGGCACCTGATAGGTGGCGCCGCCGACGCGGCGGGACTTCACTTCGATCGCCGGCGAGACGTTGCGCAGCGCTTCGTGGAAGACGACGAGCGGATCGTTCTTCGTCTTGGTCTGGATCGTATCGAACGCGCCGTACACGATGCCTTCGGCGGCGGACTTCTTGCCGTCATACATGAGGCTGTTCATGAACTTCGCGAGCACCAGATCGCCAAACTTGGCGTCGGGGACGATTTCACGGCGTTCTGCGCGGTGGCGGCGTGACATGCTGTGCGATCCTTATTTCGGCTTCTTGGCGCCGTAGAGCGAACGGCGTTGCTTGCGGTCCTTCACGCCCTGCGTGTCGAGAACGCCGCGGATGATGTGATAGCGGACGCCCGGAAGATCCTTCACGCGGCCGCCGCGGATGAGCACAACGCTGTGCTCCTGAAGATTGTGGCCTTCGCCGGGAATGTAGCTCACGACTTCATAGCCGTTCGTGAGACGAACCTTCGCGACCTTGCGGAGCGCGGAGTTCGGCTTCTTCGGCGTCGTCGTATAAACGCGCGTGCAAACGCCGCGCTTCTGCGGGCACTCTTTCAGCGCCGGCACCTTGTTGCGCTTCGGCTTTTCGCTGCGCGTCTTGCGGATCAACTGATTGATCGTCGGCATACGTCTTCCCGTTCCATGCCGCTCGCGCGGCGAAAATGACATTCGGGGCGCGGGCCATCGCGGCCTGCCCCGTTTGATCGCGGAGGACTGAAGGCATCGCCCTGAGTCGCGCGGTCTCACGCTGTTAAACTGGCTTCCCAACAGCGTTTTTCGCGGAATTCCGCGAGACAGCCTGTCCTGGAAGGTGCGGCTATATAGAAGGGTAACTTTTGGGGGTCAAGCCCGGCGAAAGGATATTTCGCCGGGCCGGCCAGACGCCCTCAAAGTCCAAGGAACGGCAGGATTTCCCGGACGGCCATGATCATCAGAACCAGCGTGCTCAGCGCGAAAACCGTGAACCGCAGGGTCACCTTGTTGGTGGTGCACTGAATCAGCGAGTGGACGACCCGCAGGACCACATAGGCCCAGGCCAGCCAGACCGCCGTCTGATCCACCCGCCCGGCCAGATAGATATAGAAGACGAGCGCATAGAAGATCGTCGGCTGTTCCATCAGGTGGTTGTAGTTGTCGGCCACCGCCCGGACGCGGGATGGCAGAACATCCAGCGATCCCGGGTGTTTGGCGGCATCCGGATCGATTTTGGCCGCATTGATGGCCGGGATCCGGGTCGCGTACATCCAGATCCAGATAATGAGTGTCCAGACGACCAGCGCCAGGACCGGCGTCAGCAGATTGTCAGGCATTCCTTCCCCCTCGGTTTTGGTCCGGACAGCCTACGCTGAGTCCTCAAAACCGCATCCGGCAACAAACGCCGTAAATCCCCGATTTTGCGAATAAGTCTCATTGACTCGGTGACGAACCCTTCTATGTTCCGCGCCAGTTGCGAACGATTATCAAATTCACTCTGAGGGGATCATGACCATCGAATTCGGACCGCGCGGCATTGCCATGGGATTGGCCGGTGTTGGCCTTGCATCGGCGTCGCTCGGCGGCGCGCAGGCGCAAAGCCTGGCGACGGATGCAGCGGCAGCGAAGGGCGGCGTGGAAACGGTGACCGTCACCGGGCAGCGCAGCTCGCTCGACACCATCACCGCGAAGATTCAGGACACGCCCCAATCCATCAACATCGTGCCGCTTGAAGTCATGCAGCAACAGGGCGTGAGCACATTGCAGGACGCGCTCAAGAACGTGCCCGGCATCACGCTGAACGCGGGCGAAGGCGGCACGCATGGCGATCTCGTCAACCTGCGCGGCTTCTCCGCCGGCGACGACTACTTCATGGACGGCCTGCGCGACACCGGCATGTATGATCGCGACTCCTTCGACTACGAATCCGTCGAAGTCTACAAAGGCCCCGCCTCGACATTGTTCGGCCGCGGCTCGACGGGCGGTGTCATCAACCAGGTGCTGAAGAACCCGCAGCTTTATCCGATTCAGAATTTCCAGATCACCGCCGGCACGAACGACGAAGGCCGCGCGACGGCGGACATCAACTATGTGCTCGGCGACTCGAGCGCATTGCGCGTGAATTTCATGGCGCAGATGAACGACGTGGAAGGCCGCCCGTTTGTGCAAAACAAGCGTTGGGGCATCGCGCCGGCCATCGCGTTCGGCATCGATACGGACACCACATTCTCGCTGAAATACCTGCATCAGCAGGAAGACAACCTGTCCGATTACGGCATTCCTTTCGTGTTTGGAAAAGTGGCGCCGGTTCCGCAAGACACGTTCTATGGCCTGCCTGCGGATGACAAATTCGCCACGCATGTCGATGTCGTGACTGGCCGCGTCGAGCACAAGTTCAACGAATGGCTTTCGCTGACCGATACCGCGCGGTACGGCCGCTACTCGTTCGATTCGCGTCAGACCGCGCCGATCTATGGCGATGCGAACTGCTATACAGCGGCGCCATACGCCGGCGCGCCGGTCTGCACCGGCGCCGCGTCCGACGAGCCGGTGACGACGTTCAATCCGCTCTATCCGGTTGTCGGCACGCCGCTCGATCAGATCTTCGTTCTGCGCGATCGCCCCAGCTCGACTGGCGTCATCCGCACCGCGATGAACAATGTGAACCTCAAAGCCGAGTTCAACACCGGCTTCCTGAAGCATTCGCTGGTGATCGGCGGCGAGTATGACCGCGAAACCGCGTCGCTCGTGCGCTTCACCAATCAGGACACCGCGATCATTCCGGCCCCGCTGCTCGATCCGGATCCGAACGAAGCCTTCCCCGGCCATCAGACGACGGTTCGCCAGAAGCCCGTGACCAAGACGAACACCTTGAGTGGCTACATCATCGACTCGATCGACATCGGCGATCAGTGGAGCGTGATCGGCGGCGTTCGTTTTGACCGCTTCCATGCGAAGTTCGATCAGAATTTCGGCGCGACCAAACAGCACTTCTAACACACGGACGAAGTGGCCAGCCCGCGCGTGGCGCTGGTTTACAAACCGGTGGAGACCGCGAGCGTCTATTTCTCCTACGGCACGTCCTACAATCCCTCAGCCGAAAATCTTTCGCTTGCGGCGAGCAACAAGGATCTCGATCCGGAAAAGGATCGCACCTATGAAGTGGGCGCGAAAGCAACGGTGCTGGATGGCCTGCTCGGCCTGACGGTCGCGGCGTTCGACACCAAGATGACCAATGCCCGCATCACCGATCCCGTTGTGCCGTCGCTGCAGACGCTAGCCGGCGAACTGCATGTGAAGGGCGTCGAGTTCGGCGCACAGGGCCACATCACCGACAATTGGGAAGTGATTGCGGGATATACCTATCTGGACCCGTCCTCGACCGGCCTTGTGAAAGCCGGCGTGAAGGGACCGATCCCGAATACGGCGCATAATCAGGCCAACCTCTGGACGACCTATGACTTCAACAGCGGTTGGAAAATCGGCGCCGGTATCAACTAT
>JBQCJO010000135.1:0-5190 GCA_051952735.1 Rhizomicrobium sp. | reverse complement strand
GCTCGCGGGCGAACCCGCGAAGGAGCGCCGATGTAGGGCGGTGCCCCAGCCAAGTCAAGCTGCGAAAAACGCTGCGCTAATTGCCGTCGCCGCCCGCGGCCCGCGGATGGTGATGTTCCTTGGGCTGCGCAGCTTCGCCGTCCTCTTTTTGGGGAGCCGGGAGCCAGGGGTGCAGTTCCTGGGCCGTCAGCACGCCATTGTTATCACGATCCAAGGCTTGGAAGAGCGAACGCGGCGTGTTGGCGAAGGTATCGAAATCGATGCAGCCGCGGCCGGTGAAATCCACCAGGGGCGATGCGGTGGATTGATCCGCCGCCAGGCGCTCCTCGTTGATCGCGCGGGTCTCATCGGAATTCAGACAGCCGGTCTTGTCCTTGTCGGCGCTGTCGAAATCCTTGTGCAAACCCGCTTCCATCTGCGCGCGCGTCAAGCTTCCGTTCGCATCGACCACATATTTGTCGAGCATCTGCGTGGCCGGATGCCACGGCGCCTCGGGCGGCTTGCGTTGCGGGCGATTGCCGGCGCAGGCGGAAAGTCCGAGCGCGACGGCACATGTAAGGAACAGCAACCTCTTCATAATCCGACTTCGCCATCCCGCTCCGAATCCGTCAATGCGCATGGTTTTAATAAAGCCCCGCCTGCCCCTTCAGGGCTTCGAAAATCGCGTTGCTGTCGTAGCCCACGCCTTTCTTGAACACATAAGGCATGGCTTCGATCGCGGCCGGATTCTTCATCGGATCGCCGTCGACAAACGCGATATCCGCACGCTTGCCGACGGCGAGCGAACCGACGTCCCTGTCCCGGCCAAGGTAGCGCGCACCGTTCAGCGTCGCGATCTTCAGGGCTTGCGGGAAGCTGAAACCTTCTTCGACAAGCAACTCAACTTGCCGCTTGCCGGAGAAGCCGGGCACGACGCCGCCATAGCCGGTGGGATCGGTGCCGGCGAGAAGCGTGCCGCCGGCCTCTACGAACATCTTCTCCAGCTTCATCAGCTTGGGAAAGATAACTGTATAGGCCTTCATGCGTTCATTCGTAGCGGTCTTCGCCCAAACATCTTCATAGGCTTTGCGCAGTTCGGGGATGAGCATCGCGCGCGCTTGTTCCGGCGCTTCGGGACGCCCCGGCGTAAAGGTTTCAAAAACCGTCTGTGTCGATGTAAGAGCGACATGCTTCTTCACCAAAAGCGCGATCAGAGACTTCACGCCGACGCTGTTCACATCCAGATCAGCCAGAGCCTGCTGCGATCCGGCGGGACATTCATCCGGCTTCTTGTCCTTGTTGAAATCCGTCATCACCGCAAAGCCGTGCTCGAGATTGTCGATGCCGAGCTCGGCGGCTTCGCGATAGGTGATGGAGCAGATGTGGCCGGTAACCTTCAGGCCCCGCGCATGTGCGGCATCGATGGCGGCTTTGGCTTCGGCGCGGGTGATGTTGGTGTAGAGCTTGAACGACGTGACGCCCTCATCCGCCCAATAGTTCACGGTCTTGGTCGCATCGTCCGGCCCCGTCAGCACATGCATTTTCAGGATCGGCAGGCCCGGGCCGTTGAGATAAGGCCCGGTCACATCGAGATCGGGACCGATGGTCTCGCCCTTGTCGATTGCCAGCTTCAGGTTGATGTCGCCATAAGGCGTCATGGATCCGCCGGTCCGCGCCGTCGTCGTGCCGCCGGCGAGGTAGAGCCGCGGAAAGCTGTAGAGCATCGAGGCGTAGTTGCCTTTGCCCATCGTGTCGAACAGGTGCTCATGCACCATCACGAAGCCGGGCAGCAGCGTCTTGCCTTTCGCATCAATCACCTTGGCATCCGCCGGTATCGCGACATGCGATCCCATCGCGGCGATGCGGCCATCTCTCATCAGCAAGGTCTGATCGTATTTCGGCGCGCTACCCGTGCCGTCAATGATCTCGGCATGGGTGAATGCGATTATCGGCTGGTTAAACGCGATGAATTTCGCATCGGGATTCGGCGGCGCAGGCGGAGTGGCCGCGTCATCCATGTCTTGCGCAGCGGCGGAAACACAGAGCGCGACAATCGCCGCGGCAAACAATGACAGAGATGACCTGCGCATAATTCCCCCGCACCCATGACGAGAGACTGTGGCCCTCACGGGCATCACGCGCAATGCGAGTGAAATTGGCTTGCCGAGCCGTAGCTCGCGACAACCAGCCCGTCTTTGCCCTTCGGGCTTCGACGCGGCAGCATTCCCTCGCTTCGCGAGCGAATGCTGGTGGGCGGTGACGGGCTCGAACCGCCGACCCTATCGGTGTAAACGATATGCTCTACCAACTGAGCTAACCGCCCTGAAGGCGCGGCTTATAGAGCGGGCGCACCGCCCGCTCAATGTGCCTTGGGGCGACGCGCGGACTATCCCGCGCATCGCACCCCGAGGCGATCCTGCAATCAGGTGTTGAGCGAGTCCTTGAGCTGCTTGCCCGGGCGGAAGCGCGGCTGCTTGGACGGCTTGATGGTGATCTCTTCGCCGGTCTGCGGATTGCGGCCCTTGCCGCCCTTGCGCTCGGCCACCACAAACACGCCGAAGCCCGTAAGGCGGACCTCGTCACCGGCTTTCAGCGCCTCGGTAATGAGATCGAAGACGCCATCGACAGCCTTGGCCGACGTGTTCTTGTCGAGGCCGGAGTGGTCAGCGAGTTTCTGGATCAGGTCGTTCTTATTCACGAAGGCCTCCCGAGTTGGGGCGAATCCCAAGGTTTGCCGGACTTTAGGGCGGCTTTTACGCCCCCGCCAAGCCCGGAAACCCTCAATTTCCTAGGATTTCTCAGGGATAACCCGCAATCGCGCATTTGGCTCCGCGCACAAAGAGTCTCCCGTAGTGCATTGATTTAAAAGAGCTTTCGCACCAATAACCCGCAAAGCTGGAGAACAGAGTGCTGAAGCGGCGGCCATAGGCGTTCACAGGGCAACAAAAAGCCCGGAGATGTCTCTCCGGGCTTTCTGTCTTTGAGGCTTTGCGGTGAGCCGGTTAGTGCGTGACTACCGCGTCGGATGCCGGCGCAACCGCGGCGGCAGGGACGACTGTTTCCGGCTCGGCCCAGTCGATGGCTTCCGGCATGCGCACCAGCGCCACCTTCAGCACATCTTCCACCGTCTTCACCGGCACAATGGTCATTCCCTTCTTCACGTTATCCGGAATGTCGGCGAGATCCTTCTCGTTGTCGGCCGGGATCGCGACGGTTTTGATACCGGCGCGCAGGGCCGCGAGGAGTTTCTCCTTCAATCCGCCGATCGGCAGCGCGCGGCCACGCAGGGTGACCTCACCGGTCATCGCCACATCGCGGCGCACCGGAATGCCGGTGATGACCGAGATGATGGACGTCGCCATCGCAAGACCGGCCGACGGCCCGTCCTTCGGTGTCGCGCCTTCGGGAACGTGGACGTGGATGTCCTTGTTGTCGAAGGTCGGCGGCTTGATGCCGAACGTCGTCGCCTTGGAGCGCACGAAACTGCGCGCCGCGTCGATGGACTCCTTCATCACGTCACCGAGCTTGCCGGTGGTCTGCATGCGGCCTTTGCCCGGCAGCATGACGGATTCGATCTGCAGCGTATCGCCGCCGACTTCCGTCCATGCCAGACCCGTGACCACACCGACCTGATCCTCACCTTCGATCTCGCCGTAGCGGTATTTCCGCACGCCGGCGTAGTCGCTGAGGTTGGCGGGCGTGACTTCCACGCTCGCCTTCTTGCCCGACACGATCTCCTTCACCGCCTTGCGGGTGAGACCGGCGATCTCGCGCTCGAGATTACGCACGCCGGCTTCGCGGGTGTAGTAGCGAACCAGATCGTACAGCGCCGCGTCCGTGATCTTCCACTCGCCTTCTTTCAGGCCGTGGGCTTCGATCTCTTTCGTGATCAGATGGCGCTTGGCGATCTCCACCTTCTCGTCCTCGGTGTAACCGGGGATGCGGATGATCTCCATGCGGTCCATCAATGGGCCGGGCATGTTGAGCGTGTTGGCCGTGGTGATGAACATCACGTCCGAAAGGTCGAAATCCACTTCCAGATAGTGATCCTGGAAAGTGTGGTTCTGCTCCGGGTCGAGCACTTCGAGCAGCGCGCTCGAAGGATCGCCGCGCCAATCGGCGCCGAGCTTGTCGATCTCGTCCAACAGGAAGAGCGGGTTCGCCGACTTCGCCTTCTTCAGCGACTGGATGACCTTGCCGGGCATCGAGCCGATATAGGTGCGGCGGTGACCGCGGATTTCCGCTTCATCGCGCACGCCGCCCAGCGACATGCGGACATATTCGCGGCCCGTGGCCTTCGCGATGGATTTCGCCAACGAGGTCTTGCCCACGCCCGGCGGTCCGACGAGGCAGAGGATCGGCCCCTTGATCTTCCCGGCGCGCTGCTGCACGGCGAGATATTCGAGGATGCGCTCCTTCACCTTCTCCAGCCCGAAGTGATCTTCGTGCAGGATGTCTTCGGCGAGCTTGATGTCTTTCTTGACCTTGCTCTTCTTGCCCCAGGGCAGCGAGAGCATCCAGTCCAGATAGTTGCGCACGACCGTGGCTTCCGCCGACATCGGAGACATCGAGCGAAGCTTCTTCACTTCGGCCTGCGCCTTCTCGCGCGCCTCCTTCGACAGCTTGGTCTTGCGAATGCGGTCTTCCAGCTCGTTCATCTCGTCGCGGCCTTCGTCGCCTTCGCCGAGTTCCTTCTGGATCGCCTTGAGCTGCTCGTTGAGATAGTACTCGCGCTGCGTCTTCTCCATCTGGCGTTTCACGCGCGAGCGGATCTTGCGCTCGACCTGCAGAACGCCGATCTCGCCTTCGATGAGCGAGAGGACTTTCTCCAGGCGCGCAGTGGTGTCAAGCGTTTCAAGAAGCGCTTGGCGATCGCTGATCTTCACCGACAGATGCGCGGCGACCGTGTCGGCGAGCTTCGCCGGGTCTTCGATCTGCGCGACCGAAGCCAGCGTCTCGGCCGGCACTTTCTTGTTGAGCTTGATGTACTGCTCGAAATTCGTCTTCACCGTGCGGATGAGGGCCTCGGTTTCCTTGCCCTCGCCGGGAAGGTCCGCGATCTTCTCGATCGTCGCCTGGAAGAAGTCCTGACGGGGAACGAAGCCGGTCACGCGCGCACGGCTCTTGCCTTCGACAAGAACGCGCACCGTCTGGTCCGGCAGCTTCAGGAGCTGAAGCACGGTCGCCAGCGTGCCCACGGTGTGCAGGCCG
>JBQCJO010000134.1:0-2527 GCA_051952735.1 Rhizomicrobium sp. | reverse complement strand
AGATCGCCATGACGCTCCAGCTCGTCGAGGAACGACTTGGTGCGCGCTAACACATCGGCGTGCTTCTCCGCCCAGGCATCGGCCGCTTGCGAACCTTCCGCGCGCGTGCGGTCAATCTTGTCGTTCTCGAAGCCCGTCAAAACCTGTGCCGTCAACGAGCGTTGTCCGGCGAAAAGGTCGTCGATAATGCGGCGGATTGCGAGACGATCCCAGTGCTCGTTGGCCGTGATGCGCTGCGCCAGTCCACGCAGCCGATCGATGCCAACGATGGCGCCGATGGCGAAATAGGCGCCGGCCACCAGATCGACGTCGAGCGAACGGGTGTTCGCAAGCTGCACGATTTCCGGTGCCGTGCTCCACAGGGACAACGCCGCCACATCATCGGCGATGTCTTCCGGCACGCCGGCCTCGACCATCTCCTTGATGCGGCCTACCGTGTCGTCCATTTCGTAAGGCGAGACGAGCGACGAATACGTACCGCGCAACGAATCCACGCCTTTGCGATACCGCGAAACGGCTTCGGTGATGTCGGCATTCGCCGGCACGTTCACCAGGAACCAGAGGCCGAGGCGGCGCAGCAATTCGGCCACGCTGGCATACATCGTCGTCTGCACGTCGGCATGAACCGTCTTGTCCAATCCGTCGATACGCGCGTTGAGCGCTTCGAGATCGAAGGAGCCTTCCGCGATCACGAAAGCACGCGCCACGCGCGCGGCCGGCGCGCTGGAGATTTCCTTCACGCGATGGATGAACACCGGTCCCGCGAGATTGACGATGCGATTGGCGAGTACCGTCGAGATGATTTCGCGGCGCAGGCGATGCTCTTTCAGCGCATCGGGAAAGCGCTTCACGACGGCTTTCGGGAAGTAATTCGCAAGCGTGGTTTCGAAATAGGGATCGTCCGGCAGATCGCTCGCCAGGATCTCCGCATCGAGATCGAGCTTCGCATAAGCCAGCAGCACGGCGAGCTCGGGACGCGTCAGGCCTTTGCCCTCCTGTCCGCGCTTGCGCAGTTCTTCGTCCGTCGGCAGGAATTCGACCGCGCGGTCGAGCTTTCCGCGCCGTTCCAGATCGCGCATGAAGCGCGCCTGCGCGTCGAGATCCTTGGTGCCGCGCGATTGTGAAACCGAGAGCGCCTTGGTCTGCTCGTAATTGTCGTCCAGCACCAGTGCCGCGACATCGTCCGTCATTTCGGTGAGCAGTGTGTCCCGCGCGTCCATGCTGAGCTTGCCGCGCCGCTGCGGCGTGCTGAGCAGGATTTTCAGATTCACTTCATGGTCGGACGTGTCCACGCCAGCCGAATTGTCGATGGCGTCGGTGTTGATGCGTCCGCCGCCCAGCGCATATTCCACGCGGCCAAGCTGCGTGCAGCCCAGATTGGCGCCCTCGCCCACGACTTTGGCGCGAATGTCCGCGCCGTTCACGCGAATGGCGTCATTGGCGCGGTCTCCCACGTCGAGATTGGTCTGGCTTAACGCTTTCACATAGGTGCCGATGCCGCCGAACCAGAGCAGATCGACGTCGGCTTTGAGTAATGCCTTCATCAATTCGGCCGGCGTCGCCTTGTCCGCTGCGATGCCTGCGAGCTTTTTGATTTCCGGTGTGAGTGCGATTTCCTTCACCGTGCGCGCAAAGATTCCGCCGCCCTTTGAAATCAGCGACTTGTTGTAATCGGCCCAGCTCGAACGCGGCAGGTCGAACATGCGTGCGCGTTCCTTCCAGGACGATTCCGGATCGGGGTCGGGATCGATGAAGATGTGGCGGTGGTCGAATGCGGCGACGAGTTTCGTCGCTTTCGACAACAGCATCCCGTTGCCGAACACATCGCCCGACATGTCGCCCACGCCGACGACCGTAAAGGGTTCGCTCTGGATATCGCGGCCTAGCTCTCGGAAGTGGCGCTTCACCGCTTCCCAGGCGCCACGCGCGGTGATGCCCATCTTTTTGTGGTCGTAGCCGTGGCTGCCGCCGGACGCGAACGCGTCGCCCAGCCAGAAGCCATGCTCTTCGGCGATGCCGTTGGCGATATCGGAGAACGTGGCCGTGCCTTTATCGGCAGCGACGACGAGATAAGGATCATCTTCGTCGTGGCGCACAACCTGTTCCGGCGGCACGACGCTGCCATCCGGATGGATGTTGTCGGTCAGATCGAGCAATGCATTGATGAAGGCCTTGTAGGCACTGATACCAGCCGCCTGCACCTCTTCACGCGTGGCATTCAGAGGCAGTTGCTTGGGATAGAAGCCGCCCTTCGAGCCCACCGGCACGATCACGGCGTTCTTCACCTGCTGCGCCTTCACGAGGCCCAGCACTTCGGTGCGGAAGTCTTCCCGGCGATCCGACCAGCGGATGCCGCCGCGCGCGACGCGCCCGAAACGCAGATGCACACCTTCGACTTCCGGCGAATAGACGAAAATTTCCACCAACGGGCGCGGCGCCGGCAATTCGTCCAGCTTCTGCGAGTCCAGCTTGATGGCGACGTAATTCTTTTGATTGCCGCTCTTGTCCGGCTGATAGAAATTTGTGC
>JBQCJO010000133.1:0-4819 GCA_051952735.1 Rhizomicrobium sp. | reverse complement strand
CGCTTCAAGAGGACGAGTGCCAACCCCTAAAAGAAAGGCCCGCACAGCGTCCCGGCGAGCCTGACAGTCCCTAGCTGCCCGGCCAGCCTTAGGAAGACGGTTTCACCCGCGCGACCAGTAAGCGCCTTCGCTTCAACTTCCCCGGTTTGCATGCAGACCTCCATCACCGGATGGCGTCCGCGCGGGGTCCACACAAGGCTTGGCCCCTTACCTGTCTGTCCTTGTGCTGTCGCTACTGTTTCAACGCTTTTCTCCCATGCACCACTGAGAGAACAAATAGAGAACAGATGTAGGATAATCAAGCTCTATTCAGGAAAATATTTTTGGCCGAGCAGGCTTGACTCAATTCCATATTTCGGGAATCAATGAAATATGGATACGCAAGACGCCGTCAAACGGCTTTCCGCCCTCGCGCAGGATTCTCGCCTCGAAGTTTTCCGGCTGCTGGTGAAAGCCGGGCCGGACGGCATGGCGGCAGGCGACATCGCGCGCACGCTTTCGACAGCGGCGAACACGATGTCCCAACAACTGCTCATTCTTTCGAACGCAGGTTTGATCCGCGCGCGCCGCGATGGCCGCTCGATCATCTATTCCGTCGATTTCGACGCGATGAGCGGATTGCTCGTCTTTCTCACCGAGGATTGCTGCGGCGGGCGCCCGGAAGTGTGCGCACCGCTTGCCGCTGTCGCCAAACGCTGTTGCTGAAGGAGCAAACCATGAAGCGCCTGCACATTCATATCGCCGTGGACGATCTTCAGAAGTCCATCGGCTTCTATTCCGCCCTGTTCGCCAGCAAGCCGTCTGTCCTCAAAGACGATTATGCAAAGTGGATGCTGGACGATCCGCGCGTGAACCTTGCCATATCGCAGCGCGAGCGCGTGGCGGGTGTGGATCATCTTGGCATCCAGACCGATAGCGACGCGGAGCTGCGCGAGCTTGCCGAGCGCCTCAAAGCCGCAGGCGAGACAACGCGCGATCAGGAAGCGACAACCTGCTGCTACGCGCAATCGAACAAAGCTTGGGTGGACGATCCGTCCGGCGTGAAGTGGGAAACCTTCTTCACCTTCGGCGAAGCGACGACCTATGGCGAAGACGAACCGGTCAACAATGCCGATCCGCAATCCTGCTGCGGGCCGAAACAGGCCTGCTGCGCATGAGAACCGAGCAACCAACCCACGCCTACAATGTGCTATTTCTCTGCACGGGAAATTCCGCACGCTCGATCCTGAGCGAGGCGATCCTGAACAAGATCGGCAAAGGCAAGTTCGCCGCCTTTTCGGCGGGCTCGATGCCGAAAGGCGAAGTGAATCCGCACGCCATCGCCCTGCTGCAACGGCTGGGCTATGACACCGCAGGCTTCCGCTCCAAAAGCTGGGACGTCTTCGCCAAAACCGATGCGCCGAAAATGGATTTCGTGTTCACGGTTTGCGACCACGCGGCGAACGAGGTCTGCCCGGTTTGGCCCGGCCAGCCGATGACGGCGCATTGGGGCGTGCCCGACCCTGCCGCCGTGGAAGGCAGTGAAACGCAGATCGCACATGCGTTTCGCGACGCTTATATGGCGTTGCAACGGCGGATAGAGTTGTTCGTCAATCTACCAGTGCGTAGCCTCGACCGCATGTCGCTGAAGAAGCACCTTGAGCAGATCGGCCAGACGAAGGATGCAAAGGCAGAGGCTTGATGCTGGAAGAAATTCGCCGGGGCGATGCTCTGTTCGGCCAGATGGTGGCGGCGCTTGAGGCCGCGCACCTGCCGACCGATGATCTGGCGGAAGGCAACGCGCGCTACTATGCGATGCAGGGCGGCGCGTTCGGCGGCATCGTCAACGTCGGCGGCGTGGCAATGCTGCGCTCCATGATTGCAAAAACGCGCGGGAACGGCGACGGCACGAAGCTGCTAGATGCGATGCTTCGGCAAGCGAAGGCCGACAGGTTCGAAGAAGCATGGCTTCTCACCAACACGGCGGAAGGCTTTTTCGCGAAACATGGCTTCGAGCGCATGGATCGCAAAGCCGCGCCGGAAGCCCTGAAACAGACCAGACAATTCAGCAGTCTGTGCCCGGACTCCGCGGCGCTGATGCGGCGCCGTCTGACGTGATATCACTCGCAAGACGATTGAGCGCCGAAGCGCTCGGCACCGCGCTTCTGCTGGCCGCCGTGGTCGGCTCCGGCATCATGGCCGAGCGGCTTGCCGACGGTAACGATGCTATCGCCTTGTTGTGCAATACCGTGGCGACGGGCGCGGCACTGGTGGTTCTCATCACGGTGTTCGCGCCAGTGTCGGGCGCGCATTTCAATCCCGCCGTCACGCTTTACTTCGTTCTGCGCCACGAAATCGGTTGGCGCGACGCGACGTTCTACATCGGCGTGCAGATCGTTGCCGCCATTGCCGGTGTTTGGCTGGCGCATGCCATGTTCGCCATGCCTATCATCGAGACGTCGCACAAATTGCGCGATGGCCCCGCACAATGGCTTTCGGAGTTCGTGGCAACGTTCGGTCTTCTGCTCGCGATAGCAGGCTGTGCGCGCAAGCCGGACACGACGCCAGCGCTGGTTGGGCTCTATATCGCCGCCGCTTATTGGTTCACGGCCTCTACATCATTCGCCAATCCCGCCGTGACGATTGCTCGCTCGATGACGGATAGCTTTGCGGGGATAGCGCCATCGGATAGTCCGGCGTTCATCGCTGCTCAGTTGATCGCGGCGTGCGCAGCAGCAGCGACCATACGCTGGCTATTTCCCGGCCCCGCAAAACAAGCTTCTTAATGTGCTCGCTTTTTGTTTTCGCGTCAGCCCCAGAATAACCAGCCGTTCAGGTGGGAGAGGCCCAGGATGAGGAACGTTCCCATCAGGCTGTAGATGAAGACGTCCATCGCGAAGTGCGAGATGTCCCAGCCGGTGAGTTTGCGGGCCAGTGTCCACAGCCAGCCGCCTTCCTCGGTATTCTTGCCCGGCGCGCTGCGCCATTTGCCGGTGCGGATCATCGTTTCGATGTTGTTGAGGATGCAGGTGTTCTTGTTCACCCGCCATTGCAGCACCACCGACGGAATGAAGAAGACGTAGAACCACAGCGCCGGGCTGAAGGGGATCGCCCAGCCGGTCAGGATGTAAAGCATCATCACGAAGTGATGGTAGAAGAACGCATTGCCCATCGCGTCGCGCTTTTGCGGATGGTCCGGCAGCGCAGACTCCAGAATATCGTTGTCGTTCTCGTCCATGAGGCTCATGCGATGTGCGCCTTCAGGTAAGAGCCGATGCGCGCAATTGCGTCGCGGCCTTCGGAGAGGATGGGATGGAAGGCGTGCCAGACATGCACCATCCCCGCCCAGCTTTCGAACGAGACTTCCACGCCTGCTTCCTCCGCGCGCGTCTTCACGGCTTCCGCATCGCTGTGCAGCGCTTCTTCCGTGCCGACCTGGATCAGCAAAGGCGGCAGGCCTTTGAAATCCGCGAAGGCGGGCGATGCCAGCGGCGTTTTCGCGCCGGCTTTGCCGAGATAGGCCGTGGCCATCTCATCGAGCCCGTCTTTGGTGATCATCGGATCGCGCTTGATGCGCGTGCGATAGGCTTCGCCGCCCTGGCTGAGATCGGCCCAAGGCGAAATCGCGATCGCGCAGGCGGGCATCGGCAATTTCTTGTCGCGCAACGCGAGCAAGGTTGCGAGCGTCAGGCCGCCGCCGGCGCTGTCGCCCGCAATCGCGAGCTTGTCGGCAGCGATGCCGGAATCGAGAAGGCCTTTATAAGCCGCGACACCATCGTCCACTGCTGCGGGAAAAGGATGCTCCGGTGCGAGACGATAATCGGCGGAGAAGACCGACAGGCCGCTGGCTTCGCTGATCGCGGCCACGATGTGGCGATGCGATTTCGGCGAACCCAGCACGTAACCGCCGCCGTGCAGATACAGAAGAACCGCATCGCGGCGCGCGCGGCGGGCACGCACCCATTCGCCGTCTATGCCGCCAACTTTACCGGGCTCGACTTCCGTTCCGTCTGGCACTGCAAAATAATCGGCGAGCGCATCCATGCGCGCGCGGCGGCCCGCGATATCGATATCGTCGTCCGCTGCATTCGCTTGCAGGAATTGGATTACGCCCGCGCGTTCCGATCGCCCCATCGATCACCCCATCGCTAGCTCCTGGCGACAGCTTAGGCACAACCGCCCGTGCCCGCCAATGGTCCGAAATCCCTATGGAAATCCGCCGCGTCCGGGAGTTGTGCCGGTTAATGACAAATGCTCATATCCACCCTCGCGCCTCGGCTGGATACCCGAAATCCGGGACCACAACGCTGGCGGTGGGAACTGGATTCAAAGGTTTAAGGGAAGGACACACTCATGGCTTCGGAACAGGTCAAGCAGATCATCGCGCAGATGGGCCCCGCGATCGGCGACAACTCCGGCCTCGGCGGCACGCTCAAATTCGACTTCGGCGAGCCGGGCAGCGTGTTGATCGACGGCAAGTCCACGCCGAACACGGTGACGGACGGCGAAGGCAAGTCCGCGGATTGCACGATCTCCGTCGCGCTCTCGGATTTCGAGAAGATGGTCAAAGGCGAACTCGACGGCACATCCGCTTTCATGCAAGGCAAGCTGCGCGTCGCCGGCGATATGGGTCTTGCCATGAAGCTCGGCCCGATCCTCGCCAAGGCGCGCGGATAAGCCGTCCTCCATCGGGATGACGCAACCGCGCTTCATCGCGACGCGCGACGGCAAGCGCCTTCGCACGCAAATCTTCGACGCCGCGTCCGGAATCCCCGGGCGCGGCGTTTGCGTGCTGCTGCACGGCCAGACCGAGTTCATCGAAAAATATGTCGAGGTGATT
>JBQCJO010000132.1:0-2407 GCA_051952735.1 Rhizomicrobium sp. | reverse complement strand
CGCTCCGCTCGCTCAGCACCTCCCCCGTAAACGGGGGAGGAAAATCAGATCGCTTTGATATCCGCTTCCGCCAATGCCTTCGCCGGCCTGCGCTCGCCGACGATCTTTCCGCGCGTGTTGGGGATCGGCGCGCGGATGATCTCATGCGCCGCCTTGTCGTCCGTCAGCACGCCCAGCTTGTCGAGAATCGCGGCGATGGCCGTCTCCGCCGCGCGGCCCGCGCCGTCGTCGATTTTCAGCGCCACGCCAAGCCCAGCCTCGGGAACGATGGCGGCATAATAGGCTTCCGCGCCCGCCTTCGCCGCCACGCGGCCCTTCGCAGCACGCATGAGGATGGTGTCCGAACGTCCTGTTCCAGCTACCAAATCTGGATGGGCAATCATCGCCGCCACGATGTGCTTCATCGCCGCGCCGCGTTGCAGCGGCTGGCGCGAAGGATCGGCATATTGCGCCAGCACGCGGGCGAACGTGGATGTTGGCAGCGCAAATGCCGGCGCCACGCAGCCGTCGATGCCATAGGGGATCGTGGCGGGATCCATGCCGGCCAGCTCGCCCAGCGCCTTGGCGATGGCGACCTGCAGCGGATGGTCGTGAAGTTCATAGCCCTTCGTCGCCACATCCCAGTGGCGTCACACGGTAAGAAAGCCGGTGTGCTTGCCGGAGCAGTTGTTGAACACCGGCGTCGGCTTCTCGCCCTTGCGGATCATCGCCTCGTTCACCGCTTCGACTCGCGACGGATGCGCGCCGCAGGCGAGGTCGGCTTCGGTGCAGCCGATCCGCTCCAGCCATGCCTTCACGCGTTCGGTGTGCATCGGCTCGCTGGAATGGGATGCGCAGGCGAGGGCGATCTCTTCGTCCGACAGGCCGAACGCATCCGCCGCGCCCGATTCCGGCAGCGGCAATGCCTGCACCATTTTGAGCGACGAGCGCGGGAAGCTCACGGCTTCCACATCGCCCAGCGAGAAGACCATCTCGCCTTTCGCATTCGCGATAGCAATGCAGCCGCGATGGACGCTCTCCACGCGGTCGCCCCGGGTCACTTCGACGAGAATGGGATTTGCCAACGATATCTCCGGCGGGGCTACGCTTTTGCGCTTCACCCCTCTACTGTCATGGCCCGGCTCGTCCGGGCTATCCATTTTTCTTTTTCCTTTTAGGAAATTGGGTCGCCCGCATAAAGCGGGCGATGACAATTTTGAGGGCAAGGTGCGCGGCTATTTCGCTGTCGGCGTGGACGGGATTTCCAAGGCGATGAACCTTGGCAATCTCATGCGCATTTCCCATGCTTTCGGGGCAAGTTTCTTCTTCAGCATCGACAGCCAGGTGAAGATAGCCGACATCAAGCTCGCCGACACGAGCGCGTCCGCTGGGCACCTGCCGTTCTACAAATTCGACACGGTTGCCGATCTGCGCCTGCCGCAGGGTTGCCGGATGGTCGGCGTGGAGATCACCGAGGACGCAATCGAGCTGCCGCGCTTCAAGCATCCCGCGCGGGCCGCCTATGTGTTTGGCGCAGAGCGCTATTCGCTGTCGCAATCCACACTCAACCGTTGCGACTTCGTGGTGAAGATCCCGATGAAATTCTCCATCAATGTCGGGATGGCGGGCGCCATCGTCCTGTATGACAGACTGATAAGCCTCGGCGGCTATCCGCAGCGCCCGGTTCGCGCGGGCGGCCCGGCGACGGAAATACCCCCACAACACACATGGGGAGCGCCGATTGTGAAGGACAGGCGGCGCTAATTTCGCCGCGCGGCTTTGAAAGGGGACGGGCGTCCCTTATGTAAGGCGTCCCGCTATTTCGACCTCTGATTCAATGACCGTTCCCGCGATCAATATCGAACATCTCCGCAAGGCCTATCGCACCGGCACCGTCGCCGTGCAGGATTTGTCCATGCAGGTGCAGCCCGGCGACTTCTTCGGATTTCTGGGTCCGAACGGCGCGGGCAAATCCACCACGATCCACTGCATCACCGGCATCGCCACCGTGACGAGCGGCAAGATCGAGATCTTCGGCGTGGACGCGGTGAAGAATTATCGCGAAGCGCGCCGGCTGATCGGGTTGTCGCCGCAGGAATTCAACGTCGATACCTTCGCCACGGTCACGCAGATCGTGGACTGGATGGGCGGCTATTTCGGCATGAACGCCGCACAGCGCAAATCGCGCGTGGATATGCTGATCCAGCGTTTCGATCTCACCACGCACGCCAAGAAGCAGTTCCGCGAACTCTCCGGCGGCTTGAAGCGCCGCGTGATCCTGGCGCGCGCTCTGGTGCACGATCCCAAGCTTCTCATCCTCGATGAGCCGACCGCCGGCGTGGACGTGGAGCTGCGCCTCGACCTGTGGCGTTACCTTCAGGAACTGAACGCCGAGGGAAAGACCATCTTGCTCACCTCGCATTATCTC
>JBQCJO010000131.1:0-4884 GCA_051952735.1 Rhizomicrobium sp. | reverse complement strand
CCACGAAGCGGCGATCCCACAGGATGCAATCCGGAGACTAGGTATGCCGGGCCTAGATGGTGTCGGCCAGAACGTCGTCGCGGCCGCTGAGCAGCACGACCAGCTCCATGTCGAACTCCTCCATCATCTCCGGCGTGACGCCGTAGAGCGGGCTCTTCTCGTCAATGCAATGCATCACCGTCCAGGACAATGCGAACAGCGAAGTGCGGCTGCGCACGAGCTGCAGCTCCTCGAAGCGGCGCATCGTGATGCCTTCGGGGCTCGTCGTGGTGCGCGCCAGCGTGACGTTGATGCTCGCGTCCAGCACCTGATTGCCGCGCTGGTTGGCGGCGCGAAACATCAGGGTGGGCGCACTGTTGTATTTCAGGATAACCGCGACATTGGAAAACACAAAGCGCGCCGAAGGACGCGAGAGCCGGGCGAACATCACCGCCGTCAGCATGCCGATATAGAGAATGCCGACGAACGCTTCGATCATCACGATCACGTCGACATAATGCGAGCGCGGCATGATATCGGTGTAGGCGATGGAGCCCATCGTCTGGACGCTGAAGATGAAGCGTGCCCAGAAATCGCCGGGCGCGGCGTTCGCCAGCCCTTTGGGATCGGTCATATAGAGCGCGGCGAAGATCAGGTTGATCGCCACGAAGATGCCGAGCAGGCCGAGAATGAACATCGGCCACGACGCCATCAACGACTGGTGATAGATGTCGCGATAGCGCGTGCCGTCCTGCCCGCGCACCACCGCAAGACGCCCGCGCCCGTTCAGCGGCAGCACCCGGCTTGGCCTTGATGCATTCGCCTTGAGGTTCGTGTTCAGCGAATTGTCTGCGCCCGGATCGTTGATCTTCATGAGCGGAAAATGGTGCCCCGATTTCGAAGCACGATCCTAGCACGGTGGCTTATTCGCGTGTCAGGCCCTGTGCGCCGAGCGATTTCAGATACGCCGCCCACTTCTTGTTGTGGTCGCGGCCCAGCTCGTGCAGCCAGTCCCAGGAGTAGAGCCCGGTGTCGTGGCCGTCATCGAAGAGGATGCGCACGGCGTAATTGCCCACGGGCTCCAGTCCCGTGATCTTCACGTCTTTCTTGCCGCCCACCGTCACCTTCTGGCTGGCGGCATGGCCCTGCACTTCGGCGCTGGGGCTTTCTATGCGCAGATATTCGGCGGGAAGCTGGAAGCGATCACCATTCTCGAACGCGACGGTGAGCGTCGTCTTCGCCGGGTCGAGGCGGATCTCGCTGGGCCAGATGTCGGTCGTCATGCGCGTTCGGATTCCGAACGCTCGCGCGCTTCGCCGTCCAGCATGATCGGAACGCCGCCGCGGATCGGATAAGCCAGCCCCGCTGCCTTGCTGACCAGCTCGTTCTTCTCGCGATCGTATTTCAGCGGCATGCGTGTCACCGGACACACCAGCATCGCCAGCAATTTGGGATCCGGTTCCATTCAGTTGATCGTCGTGCCGCCGGACGGCGCGGGCGGACCCGCCATTTCCAGCAAGGCCACCAATGTCGCCACGCGCGACGGCCAATCCGCGGCTTCGAGCAAAGCCTGTTTCTCCGCCGGCTCGAACGGACAGAGCATGGCGAGCGCGTTCACCAGCGTTTCCGGCGGCGCGGTCATCACCGAGCGCCAATCCGCCTTCAGATCGCGCTTGGAGAGATAATCCTTGAGCGCATCGATCACCCGGTCGCGCGGAAACTCGTTCTCGTCATTGGCCACGAGATCGCCGGCAAACGGCGCATAGTCCGGATCGACCGCGCGGAACGGCGCATGCGTTTCGCGCTCGTTCCGCACCCGGAAGCGGCATACGCCCGTCAGCGTGATGAGATAACGCCCATCTTCCGTCTCGCGATAGGAGGTGACGCGGCCCGCGCAGCCCACCGCCGAAAGCTTCGGCGTCAGCGTTTTCTCTTCGGCTTCCGACGGCTGGATCATGCCGATCATGCGCCCGCCGGACATCGCCGAATCCACCAGCGCCAGATAACGCGGCTCGAACACGTTGAGCGGCAACTGCCCGCGCGGCAAGAGCAGCACGCCAGTCAGCGGGAACAGCGGCAGCGGGTTCGGCAGTTCTTCGATGCTGTTATACGCACGCATCTATCGGCCTCTTCTTCACGAGAACAGGATGGAGGAAAGTTTGCGCCGCGCGTCGATGGTGCGCTCGTCCGTGGGGCCCATCGCCTCGAACAGCGTGACCAGATGCTTGCGCGCCCCTTCGTCGTTCCATTTGCGGTCGCGCTTCACGATGTCGAGCAACTGCGCGATGGCGCCGTCGCGATCGCCCGCGGCATCCAGCGCCAGCGCATAATCGTAGCGCGCCTGATGATCGGATGGATTTGCGTCCACCTTCGCCTTTTGCGCGGAGGTGTCCGCGGCCGGCGGTGCCGCCGCCACCTGTTCCTTCAACTTCAACTCCGCGTCGACGGCGCGGATCGCTTCGTCGTTCGCGCCGTCCGCGCGCACCATCTGCAAGGTCGCGCGCGCGCGTTCCACGTCGCCGCTCTTCAGATAGCAGCGTGCCAGACCGGCGACAGCTTTCGGATTGCCCGGATCGTCCTGCAATACACGGCCGTAGGCCTGCGCGGCGGTGGCGATGTCGCCGCCGGCGAAGGCTTCATCGGCGGCGGCGAGAACTTCCTCGGCATGATCGTGACCGGCAGCACCCGACGTCAGATGCTTCACGAAATCGCGGATTTGCGTTTCGGGAATCGCGCCCATGAAGCCGTCCACCGGCTGCCCGTTCTTGAACGCATAGACGGTGGGGATCGACTGGATGCGAAGCTGGCGCGCGATCTCCTGGTTCTCGTCGATGTTCACCTTGACGAGCTTCACCGCGCCTTTGGCTTCGTTCACCACCTTCTCGATGATGGGACCGAGCGTCTTGCACGGTCCGCACCACGGCGCCCAGAAATCCACGATCACCGGAACCTCGCGCGAGGCTTCGATCACGTCGGCGGCGAAGGTCTCCAATCCGCTGTCTTTTATATATGCGCTGGGTGCGCTGGTGCTTTCCGTCTTGGGCGACGCCGTAACCGGCCGGCCGCCGGGACCAATCAATGCCATGTCTGAAATTCCTTTTGCGGCCCCAAAGATGGGGGTTCGCCAGGGGAAAGAAAAGCGCCGAATTTTTCAGGATTGCCGGGAACTTAACCCCACTCAAAACATGGACAGCCGCCGTTCCAGCTTGGCTTTCACATCCGGCCATTCCGCGGCGAGGACCGAGAAATAGACGGACGTTCGGAAGTAGCCCTGCCCCATCCACATGTGTTCCCGCAGGATGCCCTCTTCCTTTGCACCCAGCTTGGCGAGCGCGGCGCGGCTTTTGGCGTTGTTCACGTCCGTCTTGAATTCCACCCGATGGAAATTGGCTTCGAAGGCATTCTTCATCAGCAGATATTTGCACTCGGGATTGATCGCGCTGCTCTGTGCCTGCGGCACATACCAGGTGAAGCCCACTTCGGTCTTGGCGTCGTAAGGCGACATCGCCAGATAGGACGTGGAGCCCACCACTTGTTTGTCCGCATTGCGGCGCACGACATGGGTGATCATCAGGCCCTTGGCATTCTGCTCCACCATCCACGGCAGACGGCCCGCGAACCCTTCCTTCGGATCGATGGAGATGTAACGCCATATCTGCGGATCGCTGTCGGCGCATTTCAGAAGATCGGCATGATGGCGCTCTTCCAGCGGCTCCAGCGTGACGAATTTCCCGGTGAGCGTGCGCGGGGTCAATGGCGTGGCGGCGGTCATGGCAGGCGCTCCGGAATTTTCGCGATCAATGGCTCATGGCCGCAAGCGCGCAGGAATTTGGGAAGATCGTTGGCGGCGATCGCCGTGGTGCGATCGTTGCGCAACGGATGGAAGTTCAAAACGTCGAACGCGAACATGCCCTCGTCCAGCACCACGCGAACCTTGTTCGCCTTGTCGTTGATGATCGAGAAGGGGGTGACCGATCCGGGCTGCACGCCCAGCGTCTCTACCAGCAGTTCGCCAGAACCAAACGAAAAGCGCGGACTATCCAGCGCCTTGGACAGCTCCTTCAGATCGACCGCCAGATCGTCACGGCAGACCACCAGCCAGAGCCCATCCTTCCTGTCTTTCAGAAACAGATTCTTGGTGTGGCCCCCCGGCTGGCTCTCATAAAGATGCGCAGCTTCTTCCACCGTGAAGACCGGCGCGTGCTCATAGGTCTTGTGCGCGATGCCCAGCGCATCGAACTTCGCGTAGAGCTCTGTGATCGGGCCGGGCTGTTCAACCATGTTTCCTTTATTAGAGTAGCTTAGCCTGCCGCATCAAACGCGGCTTTCGGAGAACTGCCATGCGTCTGGCGCTCGCCCCAATCATCGCCCCAGTTATCGCAGTTGCCCTCGCCGCTGCGTTCGCGACACCCGCCTTCGCCAAGCTGCCGGTGAAGACGGTGAAGATCGCGGAGAAGCATAAGGAATATGAAGTGGATGTCGCCTATCCGAAGACCGGCAACGAGACCATCGACGAAGACATCGCCAGTTGGGCCAAGCTCCAGATCGTAGCCTTCAAGGACGACGCCGCCGGCAATGACGGCGACAGCGCTTCGGGCCCCTACCAGCTTGGCATCGACTTTCAGGTGGCGCGCAACGACGACAAGATGTTCGCGGTCGTGTTCACCTACTCCACCTACGAAGGCGGCGCGCATCCCAACACCGTCTTCCAGACGATGAATTTCCTGATGCCGGACGGCTGGCAAGTCTACCTGCAGGAGATCTTCACCGAAGCCGGACTGAAAAAGATCAGCAAACTCGCCACCGCCGATCTCGACAAGCAGCTCATCGGTCCCGACGGCATGGGTGACAAGGATTGGATTGCGCGGGGCGCGGGACCCGTGTGGGACAATTTCGGCGCCTTCG
>JBQCJO010000130.1:0-2029 GCA_051952735.1 Rhizomicrobium sp. | reverse complement strand
AGCAGGCATTCGCCGAGCAGGGCTTGGGTTTGCCTAACATCGTCGTTGAAACACGCTCGATCACCGCATTGAAAAGCCTCGTCGCTCGCTCGGGGTTTTTGAGCTGGATGGCGGAGCCGATGTACGTCACCGAAAGTAAAGCCGGCGTGTTCGATACGCTAGCGTTGCCGGGCGTAGCGGGGCGTAGAACGCTCACCGCGTTTCGGCGTCGCTACGGAATCTTGCCGAGCCCGGCCGTCAAGCTGCTGGAGCAATTGAGACTGCTCACATCGGAGCCGAAGTGAAGCTTGCGATGCGCTTGGTCGAATACGTCACGACATCGCGATCGGCCCCGCGGCATTGGCCGAAAACTATGCGGGCGTGGCCGTACTGTACTTCGCCATGAAAAACACCCCAAAGTTTGGATCGACGTCCAACTTTTGGGGTGCAGTTCATCACGGCGGGTTTCTCCTCAACACCAAAGCAAACTGCCGCGAGTCACGCCAGTGCTCGATACCGTCACGGGCGGCGATGCTGAAAGGCTCTATGAGCGCGCAGGCTGGCACCGTGTCGGCCACGTTCCGAACTACGCGCTAATGCCCGACGGCAGCTTCTGCGGCACGACCTTTTTTCATCCGATTTTGCTCCGAGAAACCTCGGACTTTAGTCCGAGGAGGTAAGGAGCGCCGCCGCAAGGCGGCATTCCCGAGTTAGCATTCGCGGCATGGTCTTGGTCTACCGCTATCGCGTGAAATCTCTCAACGGTTTGCTCAACCGGCAAAGCCGGGCGGTGAACTATGTCTGGAACTTCTGCAACGACACGCAGAAGCATGCGCTCAAGTGGGGCAAGAGATGGCCCAGCGGATTCGACCTGAACGTGCTGACCACGGGCAGCAGCAAAGAACTTGGCATCCACTCCGGCACGATCAACGCCACCTGCGAGCAATATGCGAAGTCGCGCAGTCAGCATAAGCGGCCCTATCTGCGCTATCGCGGCAAGCGAACGCTGGGCTGGGTGCCGCTCAAGGGGCGTGACTTGAAGCGCGAGGGCGCGGCGTTTCGCTTTGCCGGCAAGACGTTCCGCGTGTTTCTGAGCCGCCCGCTGCCTGAAGGCAAGATCAAGGACGGTACATGCTTCGCGCAAGATGCACGCGGCAACTGGTTCTTGAACATCGTGATTGAGACGCCCGATGTTCCGGCCCGGCCGATCGCACGAGCGGTCGGCATCGACCTTGGTTTGAAAGACTTCGCCAAGCTGTCCAACGGCGAGACGCTGCCCAATGACCGCTATGGTCAGCGGGCGGCGCAAAAGCTTGCCAAGGCGCAGCGTGCGCGTAAGCACAAGCGCCATATCGCGAAGCTGCATGCCAAAGTGGCGAACGCGCGGGCGGATTTCCAACACAAAGCAGCGCTCGACCTGGTACGCCGGTTCGATCTGATTCGAGTCGGCAACGTGTCGGCGGCAAAACTGGCCAGAACCAAGATGGCGAAAAGCGTCTACGACGCATCTTGGTCGTCCTTCCGAGACAAGCTCCGTTATAAAGCGATCGCGCACGGGGCGCAGTTCGAGGAAGTGAACGAAGCGTTTTCTTCCGTAACCTGTTCTGCGTGCCATGCGCGCAGCGGCCCTAGCGGGCTGAAAGGCTTGCGAATAAGAGCATGGCGGTGCGGTGGTTGCGGTTGTGTACATGATCGCGACATCAATGCTGCGCTGAACATTCTCCGATGCGGACGTGCATCGCCAGTCGTGGGAATCACCCGCCTTTAGGCGGGCGAGGACGTCAATTCAAAACTCCAACTCTTTCGCAATGATCTTGGCCGGAAGCGTCGCCACGGTTCTGCTAATCGACAAGGCTGGTTGCCGTGTCTAGACTTTGCTGCCGCAGCGGATCGTCAGGAGATCTCGCTATTCTCGGCGTGTGAGCCGACGCGCCGGGGGCCGTCGTGCTGGGGTTGTTCCTTGCGTTCTCATTCGCACTTAGTTTGTTGTTCCGAAGCCGGGCGAATGGCGTCAGTAATCCGCGGCAAAAAAGTTAGCAACGGCAATCGG
>JBQCJO010000129.1:0-11233 GCA_051952735.1 Rhizomicrobium sp. | reverse complement strand
GCGTATTCCATTCGGTGAGCAGCCCGACATAGGCCTTCAGCCGCGCAAGTGTTTCACGTGAAACATTGGCTGCCTTCGCGAATTCCTCCGGCCCGAACTCAGGCACGCTTCTTCTCGCGCGCCAGCCCACGCACATGCGCCAGTACCAAGGTCAGCGCCGCCGGGGTTACGCCTTGGATGCGGCCAGCTTGGCCAAGCGTCGCCGGACGAATGGCTTCGAGCTTCAGGCGGGCTTCAGTCGAGAGACCGTTGACCGCGCCATAGTCCAGATCGGCGGGCAGGGCGCGGGACTCATCCCGGCGGAACGCAAGGATGTCGGCTTCCTGCCGGTCGAGATAACCGGCGTAATGCGCGTCGATCTCCAGCTGCTCCACGATCTCCGGCGCGAAGCTTCCAAGCTCTGGCCAGATGGCGGCGAGGGTGGAGAACTCAACATCGGGAAGGCTGAGCAGATCATTGGCTGAGCGGCGAACGCCATCCTGCCGGATCGCCATGCCGCGTTTGGCGGCGTCGTTCGGGGTGAGATTGAGCTCGGCCATCCGGGCACGGGCGGCCGTGAGGCGATCCAGCTTTTCGGCAAAGACCTTGGACCGTTCGGCACCAACACAGCCCAGACCTTCGCCCAACCGGGTGAGGCGCTGATCGGCGTTGTCGGCCCGGAGTGTGAGGCGGTACTCGGCGCGGGACGTGAACATGCGATAGGGTTCGGTCACGCCCTTGGTCACCAGGTCATCGATCATCACGCCGATATAGGCGGAGGACCGGTCAAGGATGGCAGCGTCGCTTCCGCTGGTGGCGCGCGCTGCATTCAACCCGGCCATCAGGCCCTGGGCGGCGGCTTCTTCATACCCCGTGGTACCGTTGATCTGCCCGGCCAGAAAAAGGCCCGGAACGGCCTTAGTCTGGAGTGTCGGCGTCAGCTCGCGCGGGTCCACATAGTCATATTCGATAGCGTAGCCGGGGCGGATAATCGCCACATCTTCGAGACCGGGAATGGTGCGGACGAGGGCGGTCTGCACGTCCTCCGGCAAGGAGGTGGAGATGCCGTTCGGATAGATCGTTGGATCGTCCAGTCCTTCCGGCTCGAGGAAGATCTGGTGGCTTTCGCGGGCAGCGAAGCGGACGACCTTGTCCTCGATCGAGGGGCAATAGCGCGGGCCGGTCGACTCGATCTGGCCGGAATACATCGGTGCCCGGTCCAGATTGCCGCGGATGATCGCGTGGGTTTCGTGGGTCGTCCGGGTGATATGGCAGGAGATCTGGGGCGTGGTGATCTGCGTGGTCAGCGCCGAGAACGGCATCGGCGGATCGTCGCCATGCTGGACGTCCAGCCCATGCCAATGGATTGTCCGGCCGTCGAGACGGGGCGGGGTGCCGGTCTTCAGGCGGCCCATCTTCAGGCCGAGCCCATAGAGGGTCTTCGACAAGCCGATGGAGGGCTCTTCGCCAACCCGCCCCGCCGGAATCTTTGTCTCACCGATATGGATGAGGCCGCGCAGAAAAGTGCCGGTGGTCAGCACAACGGCACCGCAAGCGATCACCTCACCCACCGCTGTCTTCACCCCGGCGACCCGGCCGTCTTTCAGGACCAGGTCTTCGGCGGCGGCTTCCTTGATGTCGAGATTGGCGGTCTGGCCCAGCGCGGCCTGCATCGCCTGGCGGTAGAGCTCTCGATCCGCTTGCGCGCGGGGTCCGCGGACGGCCGCACCCTTACGGCGGTTCAGGAGCCGGAACTGAATGCCGGCGGTGTCGGCCACGCGGCCCATCACACCATCCAGCGCATCGATTTCGCGGACCAGATGGCCCTTGCCCAAGCCGCCAATGGCCGGGTTGCAGGACATCTCGCCGATGGTCGAAGCCTTGTGGGTCAGCAGCAGAGTCTTCGCGCCGAAGCGGGCGGAAGCCGCCGCAGCCTCGCAGCCGGCATGGCCGCCGCCGATGACGATGACGTCGTAACTCATGGCGGCGGTGAATAGGGCAGGCTGTGGAAAAGCGCCAGATGTTTCACGTGAAACACTCTCATTTGGCCTATCGCTTCGCTACTTGAGGCCACCGGCCTCATTTCCCGATGCAGAACTCGCGGAAAACCACATCAAGGACGTCCTCGACGTCTACCCGGCCGGTGATACGCCCGAGAGAACGAAGCGCTAACCGTAAATCCTCGCCAAAAAGTTCCCTATCCGGAACTCCGGCTGATCGCTCCAATGCGGCGACGGTATCCTCCAAATGGACCCGGTGACGGGCCCGCGTCAGGGGAGCGTCATTGGTGTTTGATTTCAGAAGCTTACCGGCCATTTCTGCGATCTTGGACAAAAGCTCCGGAATACCGTCACCTGTCTTGGCGGAGATCGGAATCCCGCCCAATCGCGGCTCGCCTATATCCATTTTGTTCCAAACAACGAGATCCAGGATCTCGCCGACATTCGCGGGCAAGCCAGTGATCGGGGTTGGATCGCTGGCATCCACCAGCAGCAGGGCGATATCAGCGGCTTTCGCCCGCTCGATGGCGCGGCGGACGCCTTCCTGCTCAACGGGATCGTCCGACTCGCGAATGCCGGCTGTATCCGCCACGATTACGGGATAGCCGCCCAGGTCGAGCCGGACTTCGATCACGTCACGGGTCGTCCCGGCGGTCTCCGAAACGATGGCCACGTCCCGTTGGGCGAGGGCATTCAGGAGCGAACTCTTACCACTGTTCGGTTTTCCGAACACTGTTAGATTTATGCCATCCCGCAGAATCTCTCCTCGGCGATGATCGTCGAGATGGGACTGAATTTCCACGATCAGGCTGGATACAATTTCCCGAACACTGTTCAGTATATCGTCCGGCACTTCCTCATCCGGGAAGTCCAGCACGGCTTCGGTTAACCCGACCGCTCGTGTCAGCCGCGTCCGCCAGCCTTCATAGAGTGCGGTGAGCGCACCGCCATATTGGCCGAGCGCTTGTTTGCGCTGGGCATCGGTCTGCGCGTCGATGAGATCGGCCAGCGCTTCGGCCTGGGTGAGATCGAGCTTGCCGTTCTCGACCGCGCGGCGCGTGAACTCACCGGCTTCCGCGGGACGCAATCCATCGACGCTCGCCAGCGCATCCAGCATCGCGTCCACCACGGCGCGGCCGCCATGGACATGGAATTCGGCGATGTCTTCGCCGGAAAAACTATGCGGCGCTTCGAACCACAGCAGCAGACCGCGATCGATGGTCTCGCCCTGCGCATCACGGAAAGCCTTTAAAACCGCATGTTTCGGAGATGGCGGTGCATCGCCCGTCAACGCTTCAACCGCGCGCGCAGCATCCGGCCCCGACACGCGCAGCACCGCAATGCCCGCGCGTCCCGGCGCCGTCGATGGCGCGAAGATGGTGTTGCGCTCCATGCCTAGCGCTTCGGCGCGTCTTTCTTGCCGGCGGTTTTCGCGGCGGCGTCCCACATGAATTTCTGAAACTGCCCGAAGGCCTCGCCGCCCAAGGGCATCCAGGCTTTCATCATCGCTTCGGGGTCGGAGGTATCCATGGCCGCCTTCATCCGGCGCTCCATCTCCGCCACCATCTGTTCCTGAAGCTTGGAGACGTCGGGCAGCCCCATGAAACGGCGGGCTTCTTCCGGCGTCATGTCGATTTCGACGTGGACCTTCATGCTTTGACCATAGCTCCGGTTCGTGCTTGGAAGCGCGGCTTCCTCCGCGCTAGGAAGCTACGCGCCAGCCCAACCGGCAACAACACGCTTTTCAAGACGCAGGAACATCATGAGCCGCAACCAGCTCGATCAGGAAAACAGCCCGTATCTGCTTCAGCACAAAGACAATCCGGTCCATTGGCGGGCCTGGACCCGCGATGCGCTTGACGAGGCGGAAACGACCGGAAAGCCGATCCTGCTCTCCATCGGATACACGGCCTGCCACTGGTGCCATGTGATGAATCACGAAAGCTTCTCGAATTCCGAGATCGCGGGCGTGATCAACGACAATTTCATTCCGATCAAGGTCGACCGCGAAGAGCGTCCGGACATCGACCAAATCTACCAGACGGCGGCAAGCGCCGCCGGCGGCCAGGGCGGCTGGCCGCTCACCGCATTCCTTACGCCCAAAGGCGATCCGTTCCTGATCGGCACCTATTTCCAGCCGGAGCCGTTCAAGACCCTCCTCGACCAGGTGCTCACGGTCTATCGCGACGAAAGCGACAAGATCGCCGAGAACACCGAGCGGATGAGCGGCCTGCTCACCAATCTGTGGGGACGCGATCTGCGCGGCCCGATCGGCGATCAGCCGCTCGATCTCGCCGGCCTTCGCGTCGGCCAGCGCTACGACATCTTCTTCGGCGGCATGACGGGCCAGCCGAAATTCCCGAACTTCGCCCATGTCGAGCTGCTGCTGCGCGCGCTTCTGCGCACCGGCATCGCGCAGTTCAACCTCCTGGTGAACACGACGCTGGGGAATATCTCGCAGGGCGGCATCTACGACCACGTCGGCGGCGGCATTCATCGCTATGCGACGGACGAGCGCTGGCTGATTCCGCATTTCGAGAAGATGCTGTCCGACAATGCGCTCTATGTGAGCATGCTGCTGCTCGCCTGGCAGAATGAACGCAACCCGCTCTATCAGGTCCGTATCGAAGAGACGCTCGAGTGGGCGCTCCGCGAGATGAAGGTGGAAGGCGGGTTCGCCACCAGTCTCGATGCCGATACAGACAATCAGGAAGGGCGCTTCTATATCTGGACCGAAGCGGAGATCGACGCCGCGCTTGCCGGCACCGCGACACAGCGCTTCAAGCAGATCTACAACGTCACCTTCGACGGCATCTATCAGGGCTTCAATGTCCTGAACCGCAACGGCGCGAAATCCGCATTCCTTCTCAACGAAGCCGACGAGGCGTTGTTCGTGAAGCAGCGGCAAATGCTGCTGGAAGTCCGAAACCGCCGCACGCGGCCGGAGCGCGACGATAAAGTCCTCGCCGATGCGACCGGCATGATGATCGCGGCGCTCGCGCGCACCGGTCTCATCTTCCGCCGCACCGCCTGGACAACCGCTGCGATCAACGCATTCGAATTCGTGGAGAAGGCGCTGGGCGACGGCGACCGCCTCTATCATTCATGGCGCGGCGGCAAGCGCAGCAAGGAGAGCTTCTCCGACGATTACGCGCACATGATCAACGCAGCACTCACGCTGTGGGAAGCGACGAACGACAAGCGCTATCTCAAGCGCGCGCAGGCCTGGACGACCACGCTCAACGAGCATTTCTGGGACATGCAGAACGGCGGCTATTTCAGCACGTCCGATGAAGCCGATCCGCTGATCATCCGTCCGCGCCCGGTGTTTGACAACGCCATGCCTTGCGCGAACGGATTGATGCCCGGCCTGTTTTCCAAGCTCTATCTCGCGACGATGGATCAGCAATACCGCGCGCGGAGCAACGCGGCGATCGATGCGTTCTCCGGCGAAGTCAATCGCGCCTTCATATCGATGCCGAGCTACCTCAACAGCCTGGACACGATCGTGAACTGGATTCAGGTTGTGATCGTCGGCCCGCTCACCAATGCGAAGACGCATGAGCTGGCGAGCGCCGCGATGGGCCGCAGCCTGCCGGCAGGCCTTGTAATGCTGGTCGATCCGAACGAGCAGCTTCCGGAAGGTCATCCGGCATTCGGCAAGACGATGCAGGGCGGCGTTCCCACCGCCTATATCTGCTTCCGCATGCAATGCGCGCAGCCGATCACCAATCCTGTGACATTGTCGCAGGCGCTGCAGCTTCCGTTGCGGTTGGCGATCCCGACACAGCCGCCGATGGGCGCGCCCATGGGTCAGGCATAGACCGCGCGCCGCCAGAGCCGCTAACCTTCTTGATTGGCAACCCCAATCAGAGGATGCGGCAATGGTGGGCGAGGACATCACGATCAAGACGGCGGATGGCGCGATGGGCGGCTATCTGGCGACGCCCGCGTCCGGCCGCGGGCCGGGTCTCGTCGTTATTCAGGAAATCTTCGGCATCAACAAAGTGATGCGCGATCTTGCCGATGGCTTCGCCGCGCGCGGCTATTTCGCGCTGGCGCCCGATCTGTTCTGGCGCATCCAGCCGGGCGTGCAACTGACCGACAAGAGCGATGCGGAGTGGAAACAGGCCTTCGACCTGATGAACAAGTTCGACGCGAACAAGGGTGCCGAGGATATCCAGGCGACGATCAACACGCTGCGGCAGACCGACGGTTGCACCGGCAAGGTCGGCGCGGTGGGCTATTGCCTGGGCGGACAGCTCGCCTATCTCACCGCCGCGCGGACGGATGCCGACGCCTCCGTCGGGTATTACGGCGTGAACATCCAGAACCTTCTGGGCGAGGCAAAAAACATCAAGAAGCCGCTGATGCTTCACATCGCCGGCAAGGACCAGTTCGTGCCACCGGAAGCGCAGAAGCAGATTCGCGACGGTCTCTCGGGCAATTCGCACGTCACCATCCATGTCTATCCGGAAATGGATCATGCGTTCGCCCGGGTGGGCGGCGATCATTACGACCACGCCAATGCCGAGCTGGCCAATGGCCGCACCGCGACCTTCTTCCGCCAGCATCTGAGTTAAACGCGCGTTAGGCTGCGCACCTTATTTTCACCACGGTTCCCGGCTTGAAGAACCGGGCACTTGCGGCAGTGTGGCGTGACCGAGCGAATTGAACCCGGCTTTATCGATCCTGCGCTGCCTGCAGACGAGGCCGCCGCGGAAGAGCGCGTGAACGCGGCGCGCGAAGCCACCGGCTACAACATCAAGGATGGCGTTGTCCGGCTGCGCAAGACGCTGTTCGGCTGGATCTCGCGGCATGAGCGCTCGCTCAGCGCCGCCTCCATGATCGGCGGCTTCGCGTTCGACAATTACGTCTATCGCCGGATCGATCTGCCCAACACCCAGGCGCTCTTCATCGGCTATCTCGCCGTCGCGGGCCTTGCGATCATTCTTCTGCACTGGCTGGCGGCGCGCGCGGCGGCCGGAAAATCCATGCCGCGCTGGCACCCGATCCTGCCGATGGCGACGCAGTTTACGCTCGGCGCGCTGTGGAGCGGATTTCTTGTCTTCTATTCACGCAGCGCCGTGCTCACGGAATCCTGGCCGTTCCTGCTGGTGCTTATCGCCATCTTCATCGGCAACGAAATTTTCCGGCACTATCATTCGCGGCTGGTCTTCACATCCATCCTCTACGCCTTCGCGCTGTTCTCCTATTTCATCGTCACGGTTCCGATCTTCACCCACACCGTGGGACCCTTCACGTTTCTGATCAGCGGGCTTCTCGCGTTCAGCGTCTTCCTTGTCTTCCTCAACATCGTGCGTTGGGCAGGGCAGGAACAATGGCGCAGCGCGCGGCTGCAGGTGATGGCCGGCTCGGCGCTGGTCTATGCGACGCTGACGGCATTCTATTTCACCGGCACGCTGCCGCCGCTGCCCATCGCGCTGGTGGACAAGGGCGTCTTCCATTTCGTCAAGCGCGTGGGCGACATCTATCAGGCGCAGGGCGAGCCGCAGGACTGGATGACGCGGTTGGGCGAACCGCCCACATTGCATATCGCGCCCGGCCAGCCAGTGTATGTTTACAGTGCGGTGTTCGCGCCGATCGCGCTGTCGACGCGCATCACGCATCGCTGGCGGCACTACAACCGTATCCGCCATAAGTGGCAAACCGTCAGCAACGTATCGTTCACGATCAATGGCGGGCGCGATGGCGGCTATCGCAATTACACCATCCAGCACAAGGTGTGGGACGGCGATTGGCGCGTGGATGTGCGCAACGCGGACGGCCGCATCATCGGCCGCATTCCCTTCCATATAGAGAACGCAGCACAGCCCGTCGCCACGCTTCCCGTTACCTTGCAGTAGCCAGCGGTCGCACATCCTCCACCAGATGCACGAGCACCTTGCCGGGCTCCTCGATCTGCATCATGTGCGCGGAATTCTCGAACCAGACCAGCTTCTTCACCGGCGCATGGACCTTCGCGAACCATTTGGCGGCGACGTTCTGCGAAACCGTTTCGTCATGACGCCCGTTGAAGATGATGATCGGACATTTGAAATCGGTGACCTTGCTGTAGTTGAACGTCGAGAACACGGGCAGCAGGTGCGTCAGCGACAGCAACGAGCCTTTGTCGATGGCCTCGAGATCGGCGTTCGTGTAGTCCGGTGAAAGCTCGCTGGCGCGGTAGTAATAGGCATAAGAATCGCGGTTCCAGCTCAGCCCGCCATATTTGATCGACCAGTCGCGCTCGACATTGATCTTGTCCAGCACCAACGGAGACGTGGGATAGGGCGCAATGCCTTCCAGGGCTTTCACCGCTTTGTCGTCATGCGCAGCGCGCGCGGCCACGAGTGTGGCTTCGTAGATGTCTTTCTCGCTCGCCTGGCTGTCGATCATCTGGCCCATGCCGACATAGGCGTAGAGCCATTCGGGATGGTTGTGCGCCAGCATGATGCCGAGCAGCGATCCCCAGCTATGGCCCAGCACGAAGATCTTGGGCTTGTGATAGGTGCCGCGCAGATACTGGACGAGTTCTTCGGTGTCCTTCTCCATGCGTGCGACCGTCACCGTGGGCGCGACCTTCTTCGGATCATTGGCCTGGTAGGTCTTGCCGCTGCCGCGCTGATCCCATTGCACGACGGTGAAGTAATCTTCCCACGGATTCTGGAACGTCCAGCTTGTCGGCATTTCCGGCGCGGCCGGGCCGCCGTGCAGGAACAGAAGAATGGGGTTGTTCTTGTCGCGGCCACGAATGGTGATCCACTGCTTGATGCCGCCGATGGTAATCGCCTTGCGCTCATCGATGCCGTTCGGCGACACCACTTTCTGCAGATCGCCGATGATCATGCGCGCGCGATCCTGCGTGAAAGGCTTGTCGGCGGCGTGCGCGGTAAGAGGGGCAAGCAAAGCAAGCGCGGCAATCAAACGTCCATGCATGAGCGGAATCCGGTTTCTGATCTATCGACGGCCTTCAGTTAAGGGCTAAAGTCTTTTTCCGCGATATGCGCAAGCCATGCGCGGAGTGTTCATCAGCGTTGCGCGGCGCGGGAGGTCGGCATGAAGGCGATCCGGATTCACCAGAACGGCGGTCCAGAAGTCCTGCGTTACGAAGATGTGGAACTTCCGCCACCCGCAAAAGGCGAAGTGCGCGTCCGTCACACGGCCGTCGGCGTCAACTTCATCGACACGTATCATCGTTCCGGCCTCTACAAATTGCCTCTGCCCACGGGCATCGGAAGCGAAGCGGCGGGAACCGCGGAAGCGCTCGGCGAAAGCGTGGCGGGGTTCAAGCTCGGCGATCGCGTCGCTTATGCCGGAACGATCGGGGCCTATGCCGAAGCCAACAACGTCGCCGCCGACAAGCTCGTGAAACTGCCCGAAGGCGTTTCGGACGAAGACGCCGCAGCATCGCTGCTGAAGGGCATGACGGTGCAATATCTTTTGACGCGCACCTATTCGGTGAATCCGGGCGAAACCATCCTGTTTCATGCCGCGGCGGGCGGCGTCGGTTTGATCTTCGGCCAATGGGCGAAACATATCGGCGCGACCGTGATCGGAACGGTGGGATCGGAAGACAAAATCGCGCTGGCGAAAAGCCACGGTTATGACCACATCCTCAATCTCTCGAAGGACGATTGGGTCAAGCGCGTGCGCGAACTGACGGACGGCGACGGCGTGCCGGTCGTCTATGACGGCGTCGGCAAGGCGACATGGGACGGTTCGCTCGATTGCCTGGCGGTGCGCGGCATGATGGTGAGCTTCGGCAATTCCTCCGGCGCGGTGCCGCCTTTCGCGCCGGGCATCCTGTCTGCGAAAGGCTCGCTCTATGTCACGCGGCCGACGCTGGCCAGCTACACGCGCAATGCGAAAGAGCTGCAGGAAACCGCGGACGATCTGTTTGCCGTCATCGCATCCGGCGCGGTGAAGATCGAGATCAACCAGCGTTTCAAGCTGGCGGATGCGGCAAAGGCCCATACGGCGTTGCAATCCCGCCAGACGACGGGCGCGACAATTCTGGTGCCCTGATTACTCGGCGGCGATGGGCGAAGATTTGTCTTCGCGCATGTAGATCGAGCGCTTCGGCCGCGCCATGACCCGCTGCACCATTGGCACGAAGGCATCCAGCGGCATCGTGTCGTAGTTCGGATCGAAGGCATTCTGGTCGTGACGCGCGCAGAACATCGCCGTCTTCTCGAAAGAGGGATGGCCGCGGAACTGGTCACGCATGTTCCGGTCCAGGCCCAGATAGTGGAAGAAGTAATAGCCCTGGAAGATGCCGTGATGGTGCAGCATCCACCAATTGTCTTCCGACACGAAGGGCCGCAGCACCGTCGCGCCGAGCTCCGCATGGTTGGAGGAGGCGAGGATGTCGCCCATGTCGTGCAGCAGCGCGCAGACGACGTATTCCTCGTCCATGCCGTCGCGATGGGCGAGCGTGGCGGACTGCAGCGAGTGCTCCAGCCGGTCCACGGCGAAGCCGCCGCAATCGCCTTCCAGCATCTTCAGATGCGCGAGCACCCGGTTCGGCAGGTCGCGGTTGAAGCCGGCGGAGGCCATGGCGATCTTCGTCCAGTCCTCCTGCGTGCCTTCGGCCATCGCTTTGAATTGCGCGCGGTCGCTGGGATGTTCGGTCATGGGCAGGCTCCTCAATAGGCTGCGATAATTGTCCGCCGGGATGTGCGCGCGGTCAATTGCCTCGGGGCGCGGTCTATGCTGTCTAAGGCACTGCTTTTGTTGGGATCGAGGGGCGCGATATGCGTAACAAGCTGGAAAACGGTTTCGAATCCATCCTGTTTGCCAGCCGCTGGCTGATGGCGCCCTTCTATCTGGGCCTCGTGGTGGCCCTGCTGGCGCTGATGGTGGAATTCATCAAGACCATCGTCGAAGTGATCCCTCACATCGTGGAATTGAGCGAAGCCTCCGCCGTCGTCTGGATCCTGACGTTGATCGATCTTTCGCTGGCGGCCAATCTTCTGCTGATGGTGATCTTCTCCGGCTACGAGAATTTCGTCTCGCGCATGCAGGTGAGCGCGGAGCACCCCGACCGCCCCACCTGGATGGGCAAGATCGATTTCTCCAACATGAAGCTGAAGCTGATCGCGTCCATCGTCGCGATCTCGGCCATTGAGCTGCTCAAGGCCTTCATGTCGATCCGCACCTATAGTGACCGCGACCTGATGTGGCTGGTCGGCATCCACATGACCTTCATCGTGTCCGGCGTTCTGCTCGCCCTGATGGACTGGATCACCGAG
>JBQCJO010000128.1:0-2780 GCA_051952735.1 Rhizomicrobium sp. | reverse complement strand
CTCGGTTTGTGGACGGCGCCAGATAGAGCAGCGGTGCCGCCGCGTTCGCATAAACGCCGATGAAATTATGATCGCCGCCGTCGCGCTCCGACACGAATGCGAGACGCTTGCCGTCCGGCGACCATTGCAGATCGTCGGCATTGCCGCGGTCGAAGAAGAGCCGCGCCGGCTTGGCCTTCGCCGACAACGTCGTCAACCAGACGTGATGGTCCTTCACATAGGCCACGCGGCCATCGTCGGTCAGCGCGGGATGATCGCCTTCGGCCACTTTGGTTGGTGCGCCACCGAATGACACCGACCAGATCGTCACCATAGGTTGTTCGGTCGAACGATCCGGATCGGGCGCGAGATCGCCCGCGGCCGGCCAGTTCGCATCATGGTCGCCGCCGCGCACATAAAGCAGGTGCTTGCCGTCCGGCGAGAAAGTGAGTTGGGTGATCTCTTGCCCGTCGTCCTGCGTGTATTGCGTTGCTTGCTTAGGCGCGAAGGACGGCGCATCCGCCACCCACACATTGCGCACGCCATTCACCACCCGCACCCACGCGACGCGATCCGCATGCTCTGCGGAGACGATGCCGGTCACGAACGGATAAGAAAGGATCTGATCCATCGTGAAAGGATCGGCGCTCTGTTGCGCGGTGGAAGCGCCAAGCGGCGCGAGCGCGCAGCACGCGGCGAAAGCGATGGCGAAGCGAATGCGATTCATCCCTGCCCCCAATCTGTGACGCGCCAGCTTAGCGCCGCACGCGACAGGGGCAACAGACGATTAGACGCCGTTCTTCTTCATCCAGGCGAGCCATTCGCGCCACGCCTGCTTCGCATCTTTCTCGTTATAGGACGGGCGATAATCCGCGAAGAAACCATGCTGAGCGTCAGGGAAGAGTTCGAGCTTGAAGTTCGACTTGCCCGCATCGTGCAGCGCTGCGCGCATGCCTTCGATGTCCTCGACCTTGATGCCCTTGTCCTGCCCGCCATAAAAGGCCAGCACCGGCGCATTGATGCCCGCCGCCAGATCGAGCGGATATTTCGGGCGTAGCGGGCTCACCGGTTGCGGCGAGCGCAGTGCGCCATAGAAGGCAACGCCCGCTTTCAGTTTCTGGTTGTGCGCGGCGTAAAGCCAGACAATGCGCCCGCCCCAACAAAAGCCGACGATACCGAGCCGCGCCGTATCCGCGCCATCGCTGGACGCAAATGCAACCGCCGCATCCAGATCGCTCATCACTTCCGCGTCCGGCACTTTTGATACGACATCGATGAATAGCTCTTTCAAATGATCCATGTCGTATTTGCCGGGATCGCCCTGGCGCGCATAGAGCGACGGCGCGATGGCGTAGTAGCCCTGATGCGCGAGGCGGCGGCAGATGTCGCGGATATGCTCATGCACGCCGAACACTTCCTGCACCACAAGGATAATCGGCAGATTGGTCTTGCCCGATGGCTTGGCGCGATAGCCCGGAATCTTTCCATCCGAAACCGGAATGCTCACTTCGCCCGCATCCAGTCCTTTTGAGTCCGTGATGATGGTCGCGGCGTTCAAGGGGCCGGTGGCAAGCGTGAAACCGGCGACAAGGCCGGTGGCGGCGAATGCGCGGCGCGTGAAGACCGGTGCCGACGTGAAATCCTTGTCCATTGTCATCCCCTCCCAAAAATCTCGCGATAGCTTTTGTTGCGGCCCAGACTCTCTGCGGTATAGACGCCGCGTGCGATCGCGCGTGCGATGCAATCGCCTGCGATCATGCCCAGCCGCATGATCGCGGCCGGACGCGGCCCTATCAGTTCTCTTTTTCCTGTCGCAATGGCGAACACCAGATCGCCGTCGAACGGCGTATGGATCGGACGAATGGCACGGGGAAATCCATCCGTCGCCATGATGGCAAGCCGCTTCAATTCCACTTGCGATAGCGCTGCGTCCGTCGCCACGATAGCGATGGTGGTGTTCTCCCCCACGCGCGCGCCTTTCATATCGGCCGGCAGATCGAGATCGAAAGACGGCAACGGCGCTTTCGGCACGCGTCCGCCAAACTCGCCGCTCTGTTCGAACGGATAAGCCCAGAACGCATCCGTTCCCGGAATGACCGGCGACCCCACCGCGTTCGCCGCGCAGATGGCGCCGACCGTGAAGCCGTCGCTTGTCACTGACGACACGCTGCCGAGTCCGCCCTTGTAGATACCGCAAGAAGCGCCCATGCCTGCGCCGACATTGCCAAGCTCGAAATCGAGCGCCGCATTCTCCGCCGCGCGGCGGCCGAGATCGCGATAGGGCGGCATCTCGCCCCACTCTTTATTTCCGCCGTTTGCCAGATCGAACAGGATTGCGCCGGAGACGATCGGCACCAATGGCGCGCCTGGCGCGATCTGGAAGCCGCGTCCTTTCGCGCGCAGATAGCTTTGCACACCGGACGTTGCGTCCAACCCGAACGCCGAGCCGCCGGACAGCACGATGGCGTCCACGCCCTGCACCAGCGAAACCGGATCAAGCGCTTCGGTATCGCGCGTTCCGGGCGCACCGCCGCGCACATCGGCGACCGCAGTCGCGTTTTGATCGGCGATGAGCACCGTGGTTCCGGATATCAGCGCTGCGTCCTGCGCATTGCCGATTTTCAGGCCTTCGACGTCGGTGATGAGATTGCGCTTGCCTGGCTTGACCATGGCAGCGACGCTACGCTCCACGCAGATATTCGGAAAGAGAACAGAATGCGTTTTCCCCTTCTTCGTGCAATAGCGCTCGGCCTGCTGCTTACAGCGAACAGTGTAAGCGCTGCCGACGCGCCGATAGCGAA